>JAUHWE010000666.1 GCA_030424825.1 Verrucomicrobiia bacterium | reverse complement strand
GTGCTGGGCTTCCGCATAGGCTCGAGCGAGAACTCGGAAGTGTGCCGGGATCTGGTGGGAGATCTGCATCGCCGAGGGCTCCGGCCTGTCCAAGGGAAGCGCTTTCTCGCGGCTCTCGACGGTTCGAAAGCGCTTAGGGAGGCTCTGCTGGAACTGTATCCTGACGCGGTTACCCAGCGCTGCCTCGTCCACAAGGAACGCAATTTGCGGGGCTACCTCTCGAAGCGGCACTGGGCCGACATCGGCAGGCTGTTCGCGCGGCTGAGGAAAAGCCAAGGCAAGGAGGACGCGCTGGAGCGCCTGGCCGACATCGAGACCTTCCTCGAAGGCAAGAATGGCGAAGCGCTTAAAAGCCTCAGGGAGGCAGGCGAGGACCTTGTCGCGTTCTTCGCTCTGGAGGTTCCCTCGACCTTGAACCGGTCGCTGCTCTCGACCAACGCGATCGAGAACTCTTTCCTTAACCTTCGCCGGCATATTGGAAGAGTCTGTCGTTGGAGAAGCAATACCGGCCAGGCGGACCGATGGGTTGCCAGCGGACTGTTCCTGTCGGAGAAAACCTTCCACCGAATACCTGGCTGCGACGACATGGACAAGCTCGAAGCGGCGCTGGCGAAACCTTCGAAGCGCCCCCATGGGGGCGCTTCGAACAATGGATATATCCTTGAACCCTCACCCGAACTGATTAACCAATAACTATACCGCCTCGAGTTTTAACAAGATTTGGGACATCCCCTTTTTCCAGGCGAATAACATAGAACTTTAGATACAGTTAGATCGGCTATTCGACATCGACTTCAATTCCGCCAATCCACTTAGCAATGAGATTGTATACGAATCCGCTGATGAGGCCGAAAATGAAACCGATCGCTCCGTAGATTATTGGCATCGCTAAGGCAAAGCCGACTGCCAGGGCAATCATCAGCCCTTTTGGCATGGCATCTTCTCCATTCTCGGGAGCCAAGGCCATAAGGAATGGGCCAATGAACATGAAGGGTATTAAGAGCAGCCCCATCGCGGCGTATCCCAGTCCGGAGATCTTGGCGAGTGAAATGGGTTCGATGCTTTTAAGGGTTCTTTTCATAATTTCTATTGGGGATCGAGGTTCGAGTGAATGGTCGCAAGGGACCCGAAACTAAGTCGTCCCTAATCGGGAATTTTCGAAAATCTTAAGGTAAGGGAGCGGGTAGTTCTCTTGCTAGGGTGTGCTTGACGGAGATACGGGGCAAACTATTCTAGCTAACAGTTTTTTATGATAAAAGTCTACGATTGACCCGAATAGTTGCTTCTGAATCAGGCAATTTAGTGGATATCCGGCTTTCGGGCTGTGCAATGTAGATTGAATGAGAATCCATTAGTTGCTGATGTCGTGCTAGTTAACAATAAACAATCCATCAACCGTTGGAGTCCAAGAGACCCAATTGGAAATATCGATTTCACATCTTTTCTGACTAATAATTGCCACAATCTAAAAATGCGGGGGCGAGATGACGCAGTAAACTTGAAGATATGGAAGGAGATTTCAGAAAGCTGTTATTCTGGTTCTGGATGCCTATCTGAAAGATTGGACCTTGTTCGGCTCAATTGGCTTGAGGGATTTGGGAGATAAATTGGATGAGCGAGAAGCGATCGATGCGTAATAGAAAATCCCATTGTCGACTGGCTTAAGAAAGCTCTGGGGGAGGAGTGGAATGATTAGAGGCATCAATAGATACACCGCTTTGGGACGGATGTGCCAATTTGTGGGAGTCGCTGGCCTCGGTACCCTGTTCACGGTCTGTATTGAGGCACAGACCGAGTTGGATGTGCTCGTAGTCTACACGCAAGCGGTGGAGAGCTACTATGGCG
This sequence comes from Verrucomicrobiia bacterium, assembly GCA_030424825.1. Lineage (GTDB taxonomy): Bacteria > Verrucomicrobiota > Verrucomicrobiia > Opitutales > Opitutaceae > Pelagisphaera. The sequence goes on along the minus strand of JAUHWE010000666.1, from coordinate 1,192 downwards.
ATGAGGACGGGGTCTTGGCTCATGTTCAATCGAGTATCGCCAGTGCCAATACAGGATTCTCTAATAGCACGAACACGGTTCAGCTGATTCTTCGGGACCTGCAGAAGATCAGCTACGTCGAGGGCAGTAGTTTATCAGTCGATTTGACGCATATTACTTCTTCCAGCGAAGTGGCTGACTTGCGAAACCAGGTGGGAGCTGATCTGGTTTGCCTTTTCCGAAATGGAAATGCGGGAGGTCTGTCAGGATATGGTTGGATATTGGGGAGTGAGTCTGGCGATCCGGGAGGTGGATTCAGCGTAGTGGGCTCTCAATCTGCCATTTCCTCACTAACCTTTCAGCATGAAATTGGCCACAATTTAGGTGGGGCTCACGACCGTAACAATGCGAGCGTAGAAGGGTTGTATTCGTATTCGTACGGACATCGGTTCACGGGAGGAGATTCGACCCAGTATCGGACGATTATGGCCTATGCTCCGGGGCAAAGTATCAACTACTTTTCCAATCCGAATGTGGATTATCAAAGCACGCCCACAGGGATCGCTTCTGGTGAGGACTCAGCCGACAACGCGAGGACCTTCAGCACGATTGCCTCAGTGGTGGAGGCGTATCGGGACCGGGTAGTGGAAGGCTCGAACTCAAGTCCCACTCTCGTTCAGCCCATACCTGACCAATTGGCTAGTGTAGACGCAAATTTTGATTTGGATGTGTCGTCGAATTTTGACGACATCGACATCGGTGATGTACTTAATTTTTCTGCGACGATGGTGGGTGGCGATCCATTGCCACTTTGGCTATCGTTGAATCCCGCTACGGGAGTGTTTGCGGGGATGCCTAGCGGATCCGATGTGGGTTCGCTAATGATAGAAGTAACGGTTTCCGATGGGGAAGCATCCGTTTCAGATGATTTTGAATTGGTGGTCGAGTTCCCTAATCAACCTCCTGTATTGCTGACTCCGGTCGATGACCAAACCGCTCTAGTGGGCCTTTTGTTCACACTAGACGTATCGGGTAATTTTGAAGATGCAGACGAAGACCCCTTGCAATTTGGCGCCGTAGTGGACGAAGAGAATCCTCTCCCGGATTGGTTGGATATTGATTTTGAAACGGGCGTTTTTTCGGGAACACCGACTTCCTCAGATGTGGAGACGCTGTCCATTCTAGTAGGCGCTACTGATGGCGAAGAAGCGGC
>JAUHWE010000665.1 GCA_030424825.1 Verrucomicrobiia bacterium | reverse complement strand
ACGAATTTTCGTCGGGTCCGCCGCCGTCTCCCTGAGGGGTAAGACCCGGCTGGGAAAATAAGTTGGTCCAGGAAACGCCACTATCGAAAGAGACGTTTACTCTGGCAATCTGCGTGTCGGTGGCGGCTCGGACCATGCTCTCGAAGGAGAGGGTGCTGCTGTCGCCGATTACATAGGCGTCCGGAAAGGTAATCGATTGCGTTGTGCCAATTTCGCCAGTCGAAAGGTGAAACGACGAACTGCCGCTGCTCGCAAAACTGTTATCGATCACGTTGTAGCCTCCGAAAACGCTGACGATCAGATCGCCAATTCCCGATTCGGCGCCTTCTGTGAAATCGCCATTAGCGATGGTGAATGAACGGAATCGAATCCCTGTGACATTCATATTGCCCGCCTCGTCGGCAAAATCAGGAAGATCAACGCTATAAGGGGTAGCTGTGCCGACTTCGGGACCGGCGGGGCCGGTGAGAGTTGTAATCGTATTTTCACCAACCGTTGGCTTTTCGGGATCGAAGACGATTACGCTGTAGGTGTAGCTGGATTGAGGCGCATCCTGAATTCCGCTAACGGTCACTTCGTAGGTCACATCAGAATCGGGCTTTTCGTGCGTGTGGCTGTCATTCGCATTCAATCCATCGTAAACCCAGACAAGAGTGGCGCTTCCCAGACCATTTCCGTCATAGGGCTCAAGCGCCGTTGGAATGGCCTCTCCGTTACGGGTCATTGTCACGGAGGCGGATGCAAAATTAGCCCCTTCAATTGCGAACGACCAACGTGGATGTACGACGTGGTAAGGGACGTATCCTTCTTGAGGAAAGGCAACGTAGGGAAAGTCTATATCGGGGAAGGCCCCGAAGTTGTTGTCTGAAAAAATGTGGATGGCATTGGCTCGCCTCACACTATCTCGAGGTCCTCCGAACTCTGGAGGGATCTCTCCCGCCCTTTGATCGATCGTATCGATGGCGGCTTGCGGAATGTCCGGAACGGATTGCGCGGGAACATCCCCGGTGCCCATTTCGATCATAGGCGGGTACAGAAGCCAGCGCCGGTGCCCCACCGCAGAATTGCCCGCTCCCTTGTCTTGCATGTAGCCATCGACCGAGTCGGGTCCGTAGGATCCGATCGCCAAATTCGAGTCTGCGGCGCCTTCGATCCCTTCGGCAGTTAAGTAGTTTTGAAACCCAGCCCCAACGGGAAAGTGGCTAATGCTGTCGTTCCCTCCCATGATGATCGCTGTCATCTGGGCCGCTAGGTTTAAATCGTCTACGAGCACGATATCGGCAGGGATACCGGCCATAGCTCGGTAGAAATTGATTCTTAGTAGAACCGCTTCCTTGAAGAGCTCAGAAGTGTCTCCCGCAAGAGGCGAAACTTCCTCAAATGTCCGCGTGCCGGTCCCAGGAAACGGGCTGTAGCTCCCGGTCCAGTCAATCGCGGCATATTTAGAGGCCCAGTAAATCGCGTTGAAAAAAGCTCTAACCTCCTCGCGGTTCGAATTGTCGACGGAAAAAACGCCGAGGTTCAGTATGTGGTCCGACTGGATACTGATTCCAGAGGATCGAGCATCCTCGTTCTTCTTGAGAGCCTGGTACTCCTCGGGAAGGAGAACGGGCTGTGCGAATACGCTGCCAAGGAGGCAGGAAAACGCGAGTAACAGCAATGGAGTACGCATATAGTTACGTGTCATGAGTATGGTTGGCTAGTGATTGATGGGTTTCGCGAAATGCGAGTCCGGCTCGGTGTTTTTACCAATAGAAGTAATTCTCTCGAAAAATGCAGTTCGAAAACCGCCTCCTCCCTCAATCGCCGGTTTGATTTACGAATTAATGACTAAGCGCTCTAAATTCGCTTTTTGAGCGGCCAATTCCTGTTTTTGCTTCTGACAATCGGCATTTACAGCCTTGCCGGATCAAACGGCGATTGTGGGACGGATCCTGAAACCGTTGCTCGCAGCTTTGATCTTAAAAGCGCAATGACCGCTGCCTGCTCTGGTTGGCTGGCGAGATTTTCGAATTCGTTAGGATCCTTGCTGTGGTCGTAAAGCTCGATCCCCTGTTCTCCTTCGTTCCATTCAGTGTAGCGCCACCGATCCGTTCGGATGCTGGCGCCCATCACGGGAAGGCCGTCGCCGGGACGTAGCACTTGTGTGAATGCTTCGCCCTTCCAACTGCGTGAGGGCCGATCGAGTAGGGGAACAATGCTTTTGCCTTCAATCGACTTGGGGGGTGTCAGGGCGCAAAGCTGGGCCACTGTGGGATAAAGGTCTACGAACTCGACAATCTGCTGGCTGGCCTGGCCGTTGCCTTTGCGGCCTGGGGCAAAGATCATCAGGGGTGCAGACGCTGATTCTTCGAAAAGACAACGTTTCTGCCAGATGCCTTGGTGCTCTCCGAGATGGTAGCCATGATCACTCCAAAACACGATGAGAGTATTCTCTATCAGGTCCAAATTTTCGAGAGCATCCAGAAGACGACCCACTTGCGCGTCGACAAAACTCACGTTGGCATAGTACGCCTGCTTCGCTTTTAGCACCTCTTCCTCGGGCAGGTCGTAGTTGGGAACGGGGTTGTTGTGGGCGAATGCGGACTTGGGGATGTCTGCCCGGTCGTTCTCCGGAGCGTAGGGCATTTTGATTTTGTCCATGGGATAAAGGTCCCAGTACTTTTTAGGCGCGACGTAGGGAGTATGTGGACGGAAAAAGCCGACCCCTAGAAAGAAGGGGCGATCCTTGTTTTCCCGAAGCAACTGAATCGCCTCTGTGGCGATCATGCCATCTGTCTGCTCCTCGTCCGTGCCATCCGCCGCTAACCAACTAAGGGCTCCACTGATGGGGCGATGCGGCTCCAGGTTGATAATCAGGTGCTCTTCTTCCGTATCTCGACCTTTCGGGTTGACCACCTGATCCCATGATGCGGGATCGTCGAGTCCGTCCGTTCCAATCTGAAAGGGTACGCCGTAGTGATAGAGTTTACCTACTCGCATCGCTTTGTATCCATTATTGCGGAACAGTTGGGGGAGTGTGACCACATCTGGAACTTCAT
>JAUHWE010000027.1 GCA_030424825.1 Verrucomicrobiia bacterium | reverse complement strand
AGGTCCATTGACCTGCACCCCCGAACTTAAGCGGCTCCGTGAACAATGGTTACCGATGGCCGACTCGCATTCGCCAACGGCCTCGAATGATTCCTGCTCACAAGCCCCATCCCTAGTCCCTACAAAGACTTTAATTGAAACGACTTCAATGGGCTGCTCCGGGAGAAACCCGTACTGCTCTTCGAACCTTTTCTTGAAGTCGTCTTCCAGCGAATCCGTAGATCCCAGATCTATCAACAATCCAGACTCCTGGCCCAGGAACCGCATCTCTATCTGGGTCACTCCCAACTCGAGGTTCTCGCTAGATTCGCCCTCCGATACAAGGGATTCGATCGCCGTCTGCGCTAGCGTGTCCTTCCACTCTTTGATCGATTCTCGACACGTTTCGAGAGGACTTAGAATCTGGCGCTCTTCGAATCTCTCGACTCTCGCTTGCTGCAAACCGATTGCACTCAGCAGACCCGCATCCGAGGGGAAGAGAATCGTATCCATTTCCAAAATATCAGCGATGGCACACGCATGCAGTCCCCCTGCCCCACCAAAGGCAATGAGAGCATACTCCGACGGATCATACCCTTCTCTGAGTGATATGCTCCTGATGGCATCGGCCATGCGTTCATTCGCAATGTCGAGCAAACCTTGTAGCACGTCTGCTTCAGCTACAGGTTCATTTGAGTAAGAACGGATTTCATCGATCAGTTTCTTTAACGCTCCAGTGGCTGCTTCTGGATAGATGGGTATCCCGAATTCCGAGACATCGATACGCTCTAAAAGCAGATTTACATCTGTGATCGTTAGTCCGCCACCGGCTCCGTAGCAGGCCGGCCCCGGTAAGGCTCCTGCACTTTCGGGACCCACTCTCAAGGCGGATCCATCGAACCAGCAGAGCGACCCGCCACCCGCTGCCACGGTCTTAATCCGTAAAGAGGGGGCGAATACCTTCGCACCACCAATAGCTTGTTCAAACTGATAGTCCAATCGTCCTTCGAAACGGGATACATCTGTGCTAGTCCCTCCCATATCAAATGCAATTCCTCGGTCAATTCCTGCCTTTTTGCCGACACTAGAGGAACCGACGACCCCGCCCGCTGGCCCGCTCAATAAGCTATCTTTTGGCCGATAAAAAGCGCGGGAGACGAGTCCCCCAGCACTGGTCATTATCTTCAACGCTCTCTCAGCGATCTTCGCCTGCACCGAGTCGAGATAGAAATCCATAATAGGTGCCAAATAGGCATCCACCATGGCGGTTTCCGCTCGCTGTAAAATCTTTATCTTGGGCGAGATATGAGACGACAATGAGACATGCGCGATACCCTCCTCCCTCAATATCTCCTCAATCCGCTTTTCGTGAATAGGGTTTCGGTAACTATGTAAAAGAGCAACCGCTACAGACTTTATAGCCTCGTCTCGGCACCGAATCGCAACCCGTCGAATCCCATCTTCGCACAACGGCTCAAGGATATCACCTTTCGCATCCAATCGCTCATCGACTTCGAACACCATCGAATACAACGGTTCCCGCTTTTGAATCCCAAGCTCAAAGAGGTCTGGTCTTTGTTGATTCCCAATTCGCAGCAAGTCCTTGAAACCTCGAGTGACTAAAAGCGCGGCTTTTGCTCCCTTACCCTCCAGCAGAGCATTGGTTCCCCGCGTGGTCGCTAATCGTAGCTCTAAAAGCGGCAGTTCCTCGCTTAAGCGCTTTCCCGTTATAATCCTAATTCCTAGGATGGGCGGCTCTTCTTTGGAGTGGATAGAGCAAAGAGTTCCTTTCGCGATCGGTGGAAGATCTGTATCCAATTCCAAAGTGCGCCCATCATCTGACCAAGCCACAATCTCAAACGGAACCGAATCCGATCCGTGCACGCGTAGCTCATACCCGACAAAAAAGCCGTCTACCGTATCGAACGGAACCTCAATCCGAAGCCTTCTCGGTCCCACCACATCCACAACTCGAACTCGAATGGCAGCATTGGAAAGCACCTTAACGCGATGCTCGACGCCATCCGGCGCGATTGCTAGGCAATCGGTGAATGTACCTCCCGTATCTATCCAAAATCGCCACATGTAAACGCCTTAACGAATTTGCTTAATGGATACGTCACCCGACACTTTTCAAAGCGAATCTAAGGATTCGTATTTCGTGCTTCCAAAGCTCTCAGGAGGCTCACTGCCATCTCATTGTAAGGAGTGGGTACACCATGCTTTTTCCCCAGCCGAACGATAACCCCATTTCGCGCATCCCACTCCATCGGCCGTTTCTCGACAAGATCCGCATGTATTGAGTTCATTGCTCCATCGGGCGCGGCTGCTTGACCGGCAACGACCTCCTCAACCACCGAGTCTGCAATCACTGCTCCCTCGGCCCGGGCAACCACAATGCATTCGCGTATCAAACCTCTCATAACATCTGCCGCATTACTTTGGCGCACCACATTGGCTGGCTCGTTTAGCAGGGCTGAGATGGCACCGCCACTGTTGATGCAGAGCTTTTTCCAAGCTTCCGTTGTCCAATCGTCCGTCTGTAAAATAGTGATGTTGCTGTTTGGGAATAGAGAAGCGAAGCGCTCCGACGCAGCGCCCTTAGGAATCGTCATTTTGATTGGCGCCCTCTGGAGAATCCTGCCGGGTGCCAAGCGCTCTGCGGGACAATCGATTATGACAGGTACGACCTGGGCTTTCGGCACAATTGACTTCAGATTCGCCAGATGCTCGACTCCATTTTGAATCACCGCAAACATCGTATCAGAGTGAGACAGAGACGGAATCCATTTCGCGACACTTTCCATTTGATAGGCCTTCGTTGCGATGAGAACCCAATCAACGGGAACCGCTCGACTTGGGTCCGTAATTACGTTCGGTCGTGATTCCATAACCCCGAATGGCGAGTCGACTACTAGGGTATCGAGTGGTGTGCGGGCGCAGATGGACAATTCGTTATCCGAATGCGTCGCCAACCAGGCAGCCAATGTGCCGCCGATCGCTCCAGGTCCAATAAGCGCAATGTCAGGCATGATTTGATTGAGTTTTAAGAGGTCGTCTCAATATGCGTCCTCAGCGATGAGATCCGTTTGGGTTTGCCAAAGTTTAGCGTAGTGACCGCTGCTGCGGACTAGTTCCTCGTGGGAACCCTTTTCAATAATCCGCCCTTTTTCCAGTACGACGATCTTATTCGCTTGGCGAACCGTTGAAAGTCGGTGGGCGATTACCAAAGTAGTCCGCTCTTTGACCAAGTTGTCCACAGCTAGCTGTATCTTGGCTTCGGTAAGCGTGTCTACACTTGAGGTTGCTTCGTCAAGGATGACCAGCGGAGGATTCCTCAAGATTACCCGCGCGATGGTAAGCCTTTGCTTTTCTCCCATGCTCAACCGAATCCCTCGTTCGCCAATATGGGTATCCATTTTATCGGGAAGATTTGAAACAAATTCCCAAGCGCAGGCACCTTTCAACGCCGCGACTAATTCTTCTTCCGTTGCCTCCTGCTTGGCTAAAATCAAATTCTCTCTAATCGTTCCATCGAATAGAAATGGATCCTGGGCAACTACCCCGATACGCTTCCGAAGTTCGGTCAAGTCCAGCGAACGCACATCGACTCCGTTAATCTCAACCGAGCCTGTCGTCACGTCGTAGTATCGTTGAAGCAGGTTGGCGACAGTCGATTTCCCCGCTCCAGTGTGACCCACCAAAGCCGTGACCTTCCCCCTTTCCAGTGTCAGCGAAAAGTCCGCAAGCAGATCTTCCCGACCCTGGTACGCGAAGCCGACAGAATTGAACTCTACCTGAAGGAGCCCCTCTGGGAACGCTATCGGCGATTCCGGACTTTGGATTTCCACGGGGTAGTCCAGCATCTCGAAAACCCGTTCGCCCGATGCCCGTCCGGTTGCGAGCAAATTGTTCAAGCCATTTAGTTGAGACAATGGCATGTATAGCATGCCTCCAAATTGGAAAAACATAACCAAGTCGCCCGTTCCAAAACGGTTTGGCTCCGTAGCAAACAGGTATCCCCCATAGCCAATCACAGCAACGGTACCGAGACTGACCACAAAGTTAGTGGTTGGCCCATGAATCGACCAGCGAAACATCGAAATCAGAGTACGCTTTCTCAATTCGATAAGCCGGTCCCAGAAACGCTTTTTCTCCTGATCCTTGAGAGCAAAGGAATTAATCAAGCGGTTTCCTTGAATGTCCTCAATCAGGAGCGAATTCAAGTCTCCTGCCGCCGCCCTAACTTTCCTCCAGTTCTTTGCCTGAGCCCGAAAATGGAAGCGTTGCATGACAAGCATGATCGGGATCGGGAGCACCATAAATGTTGCTAGTATCGGTTCAAAGTAAAACAATATACCTGATACTCCGAGCACAGTAAGGAGAGCCGTACTCCCTTGCTCTGTTCCATCGAGAATGACACGTTCGACGGACTCGACATCTTCAATCACCCGAGAAGCGATATCGCCCGACTTGCGTTTATCGAAATAGCCGATCGGCAGATCCATGAGCTTGTCATGCAGGTCCTTTCGGATATCGATGAGCACTTTCTGCTCTAGCGTATTATTCAATCGAATACGCATAGAATTGAACACTTCTCGCATAAAAAAACAAGCGGCGATAGCACCAACAGACCACCATAGATTTCCGATCTCCTGCTTCGGTAGCACGTCATCTATCACGTAACGGGTCACCAGCGGAATCACCATCACGAAAAGGGTGCTCAAGATAGCCAACCCAATCGTCATCCAGAACATTCCCTTGTAGCGGAATAGGTAAGCGGAAACTCTCCAAATGGTCTTCATTCTAAAACAACCGACTCCACAGAGGTAAGTCCGGCGTGACAAGTCAGATCGAGAAAAACTGGCGTTCCGGTTATACGAGCGACCAAGACCTCCTTTGCAGCTCCAGAAGAAACCCCGCATGCTTCCACCCGCAATTCACCCCTGAGGGTCGTTTCGAGTTGCGACAACGTTTTTCTTGTCTAACCAATTCTACTCTATGGAAATTGCCGAGCCAGACTGGGACACGCTCAATCGCTTGAGAAACGAGTTTCTCAATGCTAGCGGTAACGTAGGTCTCTATTGGAATTCCATCACCGATCTGGTCCAGTATCATCAATATTTCGCTGCCCGAATCGGATGGAAATGGGACGCCGCCATCGCTCAGGCCAGGCAAGTCGGCTGGGGACTAGAATCTTCCACGATTCTCGATTGGGGTTGTGGTACGGGAATTGCGACCCTGAGGATACTTGAAGCATTCGGAAGCGAAAACGTTAATGAGGTAGTGCTTTGGGACCACTCAAGCGCTGCGACATCGTTTGCCCAGACCATGCTCCTGGAGAAGTATCCAGATCTAAAAGTCACCCTAGCAGACAACCTTTCGAACTTGGATTTATCGAACACCCTTTCACTGGCGAGTCACGTTCTCAACGAACTGTCATTGAGCGATCGCGAATCCCTAACCGATCTCTTTTCAAAATCCCGCCAGATCTTCTGGGTAGAACCCGGAAGCTACGACAGCAGTCGATTGCTTTTGGAGCAGAGAGAAGGCTTACGTGAACTATTTCATCCGGTTGCTCCCTGCATCTGCGCAATCTCCTGCCCCATGAATTTGGAGGAGAACAAAAACCATTGGTGCCATTTCTTCGCCAAGCCACCGATCGTTGCTTTCACGGAAAGCCGCTGGGCTCAATTCGCGAAGATGATGGAAATCGATCTAAGGAGCCTGCCCTACAGTTTCCTAGTGATGGACTCAAAAAAGATCCCGTCTCGATCTGATCTTTTAAATAAATCCCGGCTGCTGGGTCGACCCCGCCAATACAAAGGCTACACAAGAATCTACTCCTGTGATCAAAACGGCCATAACGACTACGAGCTTTGGAAGCGAGAGGACAAGTCCCTCTGGAAAACGATTAAGAAAAACAAGAGCGGCACCCTCTTTGAATGGACCCAAATCGAATCGGGCAAGATCCTCGCGGGCAAAGCCGTAGAAGGCAACCTGGATTAGCCAAACCTAGAGCAGGTCTTTCTTCGTAGGGCTGGCGCTCGCGCCACGCCGCGTAAGCAGATCACCACCAATCTAAATTATTCGATTATTCTGCAACCCACGCGGAGCAATGAGTGTATACAAGAGAACAATCCTCTATCGCCAATGACTCATCCAAAACGCTCCCTCGTTTTAATCGCAGCCGCAACCCTACTGTCCTTATCGGCATTTGGGTCTTCCAAAATCGTCCGGCCAATCGAACAGTCCATCAAACTAGACGGAGTCGTAAAAGTAGAGGTCCACATCCAAGGCGGATTCATCAATCTTAGCGGAGACCCGCGCTCCGATGCTCACGTCCTGATCGAAAAAGTATTCCGTAACACCTCCGAGAAAGAGGCGGATTCCATAGAATCAAAAATCGAGCAAACCATCGAAGTGCGTGACGACGTCTTGTATATAGAATTTAAGTACGACAACGACTGGGACTTCTGGAGTTTATTTAAAAGCAAGCCCAGCGTTAATTTCAACGCCACCTTATCCGTCCCTAAATCAATTGATGTCAATCTGCACACTTCGGGCGGACATATCGAAATTGACGGCGTTGAAGGAGAAATCGCCGCCCGTACATCTGGAGGACACATGCAATTAACCAATATTGGCGGCTCAGTGAACGCCCATACCAGCGGGGGATCGATAACGGCATCCAACTTGAGAAGCGAAGCAGACCTCTCCACCTCCGGGGGTCGAATCAAGGTGGATTCCATCGCGGGCAATTCGAAACTTAAAACCTCCGGCGGGAGCATCTCTGCTACAGGAGTAAACGGCCCCTTAGAGGCCAAAACATCGGGCGGCAGCATCACCGCCACTTTCCCCAGAGGAATCGATGACGACACCATACTGAAGACATCGGGTGGCGGAATTACGGCGAAACTTCCTCAGGGCGAACGATTTTACCTCAACGCTCGCACCAGCGGTGGCGGCATGCGTACCGACTTTCCCATTACAATGACCGGCGAACTCAAGCGCAGCCAGGCTGAAGGGGCTGTCAACGGTGGCGGTCCGCTACTTGAGCTTCGTACCTCCGGCGGAAATATCAACGTGGGCTACCTGAAGGATCAAACCTGAGTACTTTAGGTAGGGCTGGCGCTCGCCACGCCGCGTAGGAGAATCACATTTACAGTCGCCGGATCCGCCTGTCTCTTCTCCGAAATGCACTGAAGAACAATCATAAAAAAGCCCCACGTCCTGAAAAACGCGGGGCTCAATGGAAATCATTTCAACCGTCCTCTCACATCTACTTTTGAACATATCGCTTCACTGCGAATAAACAGGACAGGCCGAGCAATGAAAGAAGCATTGTAGAGCCAGAATCGGGAGTTGGTACACTCTGTCCGGAGCGGCTCACTTCGAGCGTGATCGTGTAAGGGGTGTTTACATAGTCAAAAACCGCGTTGGTTATCGCACGCAGACCATGGGAGTAGTCGTAATCTCCCGCTAACAAGGGTCCTCCAATCGGGGTTTGATTGGCAGCTAAATCATTGTGTGGGTCTATTTTAAAACTGTCTGCAACAGGAAGAATAAGGTCGTAGTACAGTCCCGTATTTGGATCGATGGGCCCTGGCCCGGATTCCCAATCAATATCATTGGGAAAATAGTCAGACAGGCCCAAATCTATTTCTAGGGAATCCAATTGATGCCCAGACTGGACGGTAAATCCAAAATTGTCTAAATCGAATTTCAGCACACGCTGAAAATTTTCTTCTTCGTAGAAAATAGAAAATATTCCTGAAATGGTGTTTGACCCCAAATCCAACACGTAGGATTGCGAGCCATCTAGTTCCAAACCACCTGGCAGGTCTGATTCTGAAATGTTAATCGCCATCGCTGATTGGCAAATGCCAAGGGTCGATACTAACGCGACTAAAGTCGCTTTGATTCGTAATGTCATAGAAGTTTAAGGTTGGCTGATTGGTATAGAAGGGTTCCCCTGATAATCTTTACAAAGGAATACTGAGAAAAGAAAAAACCAGAGGTAAGCAATCAACCGATAGAATTAAAAGGAAAATACGCCCTATTGAATCCCTGATCGAGCCATGAGGTTCAATCCCACCTATCGCCTTTCCAAAATATTGTGAATGACGCCTGAACCTGATCTCCCCCTATCCATTGTTTACCAAGACGATGGCTACATCGCCATAAACAAACCGCCGGGGTTGCTCGTTCATCGGACGGCCCTCGACTCCCATGAAACGCGCTTCGCCATGCAGCTTCTGCGTGACCAAATCGGCCAGCGCGTCCATCCCGTCCACCGTCTCGACAAGCCCACTTCAGGAGTTCTGCTTTTCGCTTTAAACGAATCCGCTCTGACATTGGCCCAAAAGGCCTTCGAAGCGGGCCAGATTGAAAAGGTTTACCACGCGATCGTACGCGGTCATCCACCTGTAGGTGGCGTGATTGACCACCCGCTTCGCAAGATGCTTGATCGCGGACCCAAAGCGAAGAGCGACTTGGCCCAAGAAGCCCAGACACTCTATCGAACCCTTTCTACTGTCGAACTTCCCTACCCCACCGAGCGCTATCCATCAACCCGCTACGCATGGGTAGAGCTCTCCCCCAAAACCGGTCGCCGTCACCAGTTGCGACGCCACCTCTCACACATCAACTGCCCGATTATTGGCGATACCAAACATGGCGATACGCGACGCAATTTGGCCTTCCGAGATCGGTACGGTTTCCTGCGACTTTTTTTACACGCCAGCAGCCTCTCCTTTGTCCATCCTGTCTCCCAGAAAAGAGTCCAAGTCGAAGCTCCTTTCTGGCCGGACTTTCAGAGCGCCCTTAAGGCAACTGGGTTGACTCTGGACTAAATCGGGATTCTTCATTGAGGACGATCTCGCGAATATGAAGTGGCCCATCACAACCATTGGCTTCGATGCCGACGATACGCTCTGGCACAACGAAAATCTCTTCGAAGATCACCACAAGAAATACTGCCAGCTCCTTTCTGAATATCATGACGCCGATACGGTCGAAAAGGTGCTCTACGAGACCGAGATGCAGAATCTGGAACTGTTCGGCTACGGCATCAAGGGATTCACGCTCTCCTGCATCGAGACGGCTATCCACTTGACCAAAGGCGAAATCAAGGGGGAGGAGATACAGCGCATCGTAAATCATTGCCGGCACATGCTATCGCATCCCGTTGAACTCTTTGACGACGTCGAGCCGGTCCTGAAAACGCTTAGCGAAAAGTTCCGACTTATTCTCGTAACTAAAGGCGATCTTCGCGACCAGGAGCGAAAAATCGCCAAGTCTGGATTGGCCGCCTACTTCGATCATACAGAGGTGGTATCCGACAAGAATGTCGAATCTTACGCTCGCGTTCTCCAACGGAGTCAGATTCCGGTGGAACAGTTCGTCATGATTGGCAATTCGCTCAAGTCCGACATTCTCCCTGTATTGGATTTGGGAGGACACGGAATACACATTCCCTACCGGATCACCTGGGAACACGAACGCGTCGAGTCACCCCCCACGGAGCACGACAATTTTTACCAACTGGAATCGATCGGCCAATTGCCCGATCTAATCGAAACTATAGTAGTCAACCAAAACGCCTAATCCATTTCAATAAATTAGAGTTGTAGGGGCGTCGCTTGAGGCGACCGCGCATGTTGAGTTGCCAGAACACAAGCGGTCGCCGCAAGCGACGCCCCTACAATTAAATTGAACGTCAATCCAAACAATTAGGCATGCAGCTCGTCCCGATACCTCAAAGGCTCAGTTCGCTTGAGGGAACCTTTAGAGTTCCCCGTCGAATTTCCATTGCCAGCGATTTTGAATTGGGCTCTAGGCTTCGAGGCTCACTAAAAACGTTCTCGTTCGTAGATCCCGAACCTGCAACTAGTGCTTCGAACGCTATCCGTTTTGAAAAACCAAAAGCGAATCTTCCCGAGGAATCTTACTGCCTTTCCATCAAACCCACCGAGATCGTGATCGAATCCGGATCCGACTCCGGATTTTTTCGAGGTCTCACAACCCTTAGTCAAATTATCCAGGCTAGTGACGAAAGCCTCCCTTGCCAAACGATAGAAGACCATCCTGACTTGGCCGTTCGAGGCTACATGCTGGACATCAGCCGTTGTAAAGTGCCCAAACAAGAATCGCTTTACGAACTGATAGATGCACTGGCCTCCCTCAAATTCAATCAGCTCCAGCTCTATACCGAACACACTTTCGCTTACCAGAATCACAATACCGTCTGGAAAAATGCGTCGCCCCTCACCGCTGAGGAAATCCAAATCCTCGACACGTATTGCTACAACCGGTACATCCAACTCGTGCCCAACCAAAATTCATTCGGGCACATGGATCGATGGCTGCGTCACGATGCGTATAAGCATCTGGCCGAATGTCCCGATGGATACATACATCCGATTTCAGGGAGGCTCCCTTGGGGAGGCACGCTCAAGCCCAACCAGGCATCACTCGATTTTGTTAGCGAATTGTTCGACGAGCTCCTGCCCAACTTTCGCAGCGATCTATTTAATATTGGCGGCGACGAACCCTGGGAGATCGGCCAGGGCTGGAGTCGCGACACGGTGGAGGCCAAAGGTAAACACCGTGTCTATTTGGACCATCTTTTGTCGGTCAACCAGTTGGTCGAGACTCGGGGGAAGCAGATGCAATTCTGGGGAGACATCATCCTCGAGGCACCTGAGCTCGCTCGCGAATTGCCTCACAGCGCTATCGGTCTTATCTGGGGCTACGAGGCAGGGCATCCGTTCGAAGAACAGTGCGCCGCCTTCCAGAATTCCGGCATCCCATTCTACGTCGCTCCGGGCACGTCTGCCTGGAATTCGATCGGCGGGCGCTACATCAATGCCGTCGCCAATATCAAAGAGGCCTCAAAACAAGCCGTCCAAAAAAGGGCTCAGGGCCTGCTCCTCACGGACTGGGGAGATTTTGGGCACCACCACTTCCCACCCATCAGCTATCCTGCTATCGTCTGGGCCGCCACCTTGTCATGGAATCGCGAATCCGAATCGAACTTCGATGGTATTGAGGCGATCAATACAATCTATTTTAAAGGCGAATCTCGAGATCTCGCACGCGCGATCGTCTCACTTGGTGGCCTGACAAACGGCTTTTCCTACCAGCCAATAAACCGAACCCTCCTGAACGACCTTCTTTTAACCAGTGGAGCAAAATTCTTCGAGAATCTCGAGAAAACGAGCCAGGAGGAATTGGAAAACTGCCGCACCGGACTTTTGGAATTGGGGAATACTTTGGATCAGTCAACTGCTTCGACCAGGAATGCCATTTATTCTAGGCAAGAATTAATTCTCACAACGAAACTCCTCGTCTTCGCAGCAGACAAAGGGCTATCCGCTTTGAAGGACAAATCGTATGGCACTAGGATCTTGAATACAGAACTCCAATCTCTCATCAAGGCTTACCGCCAACTCTGGCTCCAACGCAACCGCCCGGGTGGCTTAGATGAAAGCGCCGCCTATTTGGAAAAAGCGCTAGAGGGCAGCGGGCGATCTACGAGCGCCCATTAGAAGTTCTAAATTGTGGGCGCTCGGAGATCGCCCGCTACCTGATATCATCTCTGGAATAGAATAAAGCCGCTCCTACAATTACTAAGGCTGAGGTATCTCTTCGATCTGCAAACGCAGAAACAGATCCTCATCGGGGCTGATTGATATCTGCGGCGTCGCAGTGATCCGGGTGTAGTCGCCATTCGGCTCCATGAGGATTTCAGAGGCATCGACTACTATCCAATTCTCCAGATCGGGCGAGCGCTCGATCTCCCAAGTCGCATCGGCGACATCATTGGCCCAGTTGAAGGAAATCGAAGCGACGCTCTCGCTGCCGGTCGGTGAATCATGGGTAGACGAGAGACTCGTGACCACCGTCGACCCTTCCATAATATCGTACCAGACTAAATCCGAATCCAGAGACCCCGGATCACCTCCCAGGGCGTACTCAGCGAGATTATTGTACCCATCTCCATCGGGGTCTTTCCCGGCTCCGCTTACGGTCTCATCTGCTGCGTCCGATTCAGAGAAGAAACCTTCTCTCCAGTCCGAATAACGTTCGATGGCAAGCAGCGCAACTGTCGCGTCAACAGAAGTAGGCGTATAACCAACATCAATCCTAACCTTGCGAGATACTCCCGCCGCACGGCTAGATCCGTTCAATACGCGAGTACTGAAGAAGTTTCCGCTTACCGAATCAGCCGAGAGGATGGTAAACGTGTCTCCTGTTTCCGGCGTGTCATAGGATTCCTGCATACCGATAATCAATTCACCGTCGATTACGGCATTACCATTCACCACGAGCTTATCCGCGATTGGCAACCCTTCTAAATCAGTATCCTCAATTTCTATACGTAAGACCGAAGATGCTTCTAGGAACAAATTTCCCACCATGGCCGTGGTTAGAGTTTCCTCGCCCAGCTCGCCAATCTGCAAATGCCCGCTATTGTTTAAAACGTTGCCCGCCCCGAGTATCAAATGGTTGTGAGTCACCAACAACGCTCCTACACGGTTTTCGATGACATTGGTCCCAGCACCGAGATCGATACTTCCAAAAATCTGCCCATGATTATCGATGGTTTCATTTCCGGACCCTGCACTAATCGCTTGAAAGCTGTTCGCAGAAATCGTCCCAAGATTCGAAATTCTATTTTCAGTTCCACCGACAAACAGGACCCCAATCCCTAAATCATCCGCACCAGATACGGTCCCCCCCAGTAAGTTGAGCGTCAAACTCGACGGGCCGGACAACAATACTCCATGCGAGCCTGATCCGTTAGCAGCCACACTTCCTTTGGTTGAAACATTCACCCCTGCGGTGCGTGACACAGCGCCCACAGCGCTCACCCTCGATCCCCAAGCATTGATATCACCTGCCCATTCGATCAAAACCGACCCCCCGGCAATCGCTTCCAAAGCGGCCCCAGCGGAATCGTCCCCTGTGGCATTGATTGAGCTAAAGGGATCATCACTGACAATGGAAATCGCTCCAGAATCGGATGAAGCGTAAATCCCATGTCCCCGATTAGATGCGTCTACCGTGCCCTGGTGCTTGATGTCTACAAAACCAGACGCACTCTCAGCAACAATCCCACTTCCCGAAAACGTGGATACACTTCCACTACTGTTGATCGTGATATCCTGGGCCGCACGAATAGACATACCGTCTGATCCGAAAGTATGAAAAGTCGAAATGTCGCCGGAGTGGTTAACCACGATGTTCCCACCGGTCGAATTTGCGAGAATTCCGTGCGCCCCTCCAGCTGGGCTGATGGAGCCAATGGTTTGGATTGGGCCTTTGCTTTCCACCAATATGTCGACTCCGGCTGTGGCCTGAATTCCATTTGACTGGCCCGCTGCCATTTCTCCTTCGAATAGAACCGTTGCGTTTCCATTAGGAGCCTCCGCCCACAACCCACCCAAACCGGAAGATATAAACGTGTTTCGCCCATCCACCGATACGTCGCCCTGAGTAGAAACCCCTTTCATGGGATTGGAAGAAACGCTTAAAGTCCCTTCATGCTTGGCCAGAACGGAGCCCTGTCCCATAGCAAATATGCCTCCCGGCCCAAAAGTACCCGTGGCAGTGATATCACCTTTTGAAACAACGGAAACCGTTCCATTCGCCGACTCCGATCGAATGGCCCAGTCATCGTTGATCTCATCGCTAGCAAAGACGCCTATCTCGCCATTGAAAGTGATATCTACATCGCCGGCACTGAAGGCATCGATTCCGCTTCCGACTGCCTCAATTCCCGGAGAAAAGCTGCCCGAATCTGGAGATACGATCGTGATACTTCCCGAAACCGATGAGGCGACAATGCCGCTGCCATTGCTACTCGTAACGGATCCCCGGTTTCTAATCACGATATCGCCCAAGTCTGAAACCGCCCACATCGCGACCGAGTTCAAAGCGAACACAGAGGATTCATTATCCAAGATCACCCCATCATCAGCCGTCACATGAATCCCCGTATTGACACCTGCGATACTCCCTTGAGTCGTTACGGGCAAGCTGGGCAGTGAACCAATGACCCGCAGACCGCTATTCCCCCCATCGATCTCGCCCTCCACAGTCACCTCTCCCTTTAGAACCAGCTCGTTGTCACCATTTATTCTGACATTCCCCAGACTCGTCACCTCCCGAACTGTCAAATCTGCAAACAATTCCAAATCGCCTCTGGCATAGAGGGAAGCAATTTCGTTCACGGGTTGCGTCAGTACGACCGCAAACCCTTCGGGTATTATTACCTCGGCGTTCGAGGCAGTCGGTGGCTCATCCCATCGTACCCCTTTAGCATCCACCCAATTGGTCTTTCCGTTCTCGATGTCATGCCAGTCCAGGGTACTGAGACCCCCATCCCACGTATAAACCACTCCCGAGGGAATCTCGACTGCCTTCCCTATCGTCGCTTCACAGATATAGCTCTCAATCGTTTCGCCAACACGGATACTAGCGGAAAATAACAGCGTTTCAGCGGGCGTCCACCAGGGAATCATCAATCCGTCTTCACCCCCTGACGCATCATTATACACTCCCGATGGCGTACCCAAACCACCTACTCTTAGCGGCTCGGCCCCTGGTTCTAAGACAATATTCTGGCGGGCATATTCGGCTTCCGGAAAAGGGCTCTGCGTAATCACATTAGCGAAATTCCCCACATCGTCTTGAGCCCAAATCGCTTGGGCCAAGGACTGGGTGCCGCTTGCGACGACGCCAATTAGGGCGATTCGACCACGGGGACTCAGGCAGAGATCCGAAATGCCGATCCTCTGGTTTTCGACCGCGTCGAATGGCAGACTATCCAAATCTATGATTTTGCTAAGGGGAAGCTCTTCGCTGTCAGGGTCCCACCGCCAGAGCGCAGGCCGGCCATATTGGGTCCCCTCTAAAGGCGTTCCCACAAACACCACGTCGCCGGAAGAATCGACTACCGGGGGGATCCTTGATCCGGTGTAGGAATAACTGAAAGCCTGAAATACCACCGTTCCATCGGTAGCGGTATCGTGAGGGACCCCAGTGGCACCGACAAGCACGAGCTCCCCAGAAGGAGCCCGATACCAGAGGGAACTCCCAGATTCGAAAACATCCTCGTCCCGGGTGTGTCGAGCCACAAAAGCGGCAGCCCCTGTCCCGTTGAACCCAAACCCCGTTTGGTTCGTCGCAACTTCAAAAATCACTCCTCCCGCCGGTAGCCTGGGATTAGGGGCATACGGGTCCCCTTCGCGTACGATGAGCTCAATTACCCCTT
>JAUHWE010000664.1 GCA_030424825.1 Verrucomicrobiia bacterium | reverse complement strand
TGAACCCCATTGTTTCCCTGAATCGCAGACAGTTTATTCGCAATGCCAGCGGCTTGATGGCCTTGCCCCTTCTGAATTCCCTGCCCCTTTCCGCTGCAGCGGCGGCAAAAGCGCTCACCGAGCCAAGGAAGCGATTGGTTTGCATCGGCACCTTTCTTGGCATGTATCCCGGTGAATGGCACCCGGACAAAGAAGGGAGCCGCATCCCCCGCCTCCTCGAGCCCCTCATGCCGCACCGCAATGACTTCACCGTCGTTTCAGGCGTAGATCACGGTATCAACGGCGGACACAAGGGCACACCCTCCTTTCTATCCGGCGTCTACCAGCCCGAGTATATCGGTGAATCGATCATGGTGCGGAACCAGATCACGTTGGACCAACTCGCGGCCAAGTACCTCAGCCGCAACAGCCGCTACCACTCGCTCCAGCTCGGAGCCTCCGAGGGAAAACCAAGCCAAACCCTGTCCTGGGACGAAAACGGCGTGCCCCTTCTGCCCGAGCCGGATCCCGTCAACGTCTTTAACAAACTCTTCGTCAACGATCTGAACCCGAAGGCCGCCAGCCGGGCCATGGCCTTCAAGCGGAGCATTCTCGACATCGTCGCTGAAGATGCTCGCTCCCTGCAAAAAGAGATCGGCTACGAGGACCGGGATAAAGTCGACGCCTATTTTACTTCGATACGCGACGTGGAGAAACGCATCGAGCGCCAGCAGCAATGGATCAACACACCCAAGCCGGGTGTGCCGCCGCTCATGGAGCGTCCGACCACCTTTCACCAAAACCTGGATATCATGCTAGATTTGGCTGCCTTAGCCCTCCAGCATGACTCCACTCGCGTCGTTTCCATAGAACTGCCTGCGGGCGGATTGCCGATCACCTTGGGGGGCGAACAACTGTCTGGATACCATGGCCAATCGCACCACGGCAAGGATCCTAAAGTCGTAGAAGAGCTCGTAAGGATCGAACAAATGCATACACGCTCCCTTTCGAAATTCATTTCCCGCCTCAAGGAGATCGATGACGGGGATGCCACTTTGTTTGACCGTACTCAAGTCCTCTTCGGTAGCGGACTGGGCAATGGCAGCTCCCACTCCAATCGCAATCTTCCCGTGCTTGTCGCGGGAGGCGATCTCAAGCATTCCGGTAAAGACCTTATTTTCGAAGAGGGGAAAACGCCCTTGGCTAACGTATTCGTGACAATGTTACAGTCTCTTGGAATCGAAACTGAGAATTTCGCCCATAGCACCGGTAACATTAACAACGAGTTGGCCTAAGCCAAAGGCCATTTTTTCACATGAAGGCACCCCTTCAAAGAACTCGCTACGGCTCCCTGCAGAAATTCCTCTTTCTTTTGCTGTTATGCGGAACCGGTCTCGCGGCCTCTCAGGACTTCGACGCGCTAATAACGCCTTTCATCGAAGCGCATTGCGTCAAGTGCCATGGAGATAAAAAGCAAAAAGGAGACATTCGGCTCGACATCTTGAGCCGCGACTTTTCTCGGGGCGAGAATGCGATTCTCTGGCAGGATGTATCCGACATGCTGATAACGGGCGACATGCCACCCGAAGACGAACCCCGGCCTCCGATGGGCGAGTTATCGCAAATCATCAAGGCCATCGATACTGAGCTCCGATCTGCAGCCGCCTCAATGAACAAGGGAGGCCGCATCGCCATTCGTCGACTGAGCCACACGGCTTTGGACAATACCGTCAAGGATCTGCTAGGTATCGATCTGCTTCTTTCCAAAAACCTCCCAGCCGATCCCGATCTGGAGGGTTTCAACAGCTTATCAATTACGCTCGATGCCAATCCAGAAATGGTCCTGAAGCTTCAGAACAATGCCAATACGATTGCCAAGCTGGCCATCGCCAGCGGAGTAGATATTCGCAAGAACCGACGCTACTCTCTCGGGACCATCGGGCATGGTTACAATGTGGAGGAGCGAGGCGAATTTGTAATTACCTCGTCCAGTCGCGACCGAAAGCACGTCATGTGGCCGGACGGGTTCATCGCGCCTCAAGATGGACTCTATCGCATTCGCGTCGATGGATTCGCTCGCGACTACCGGACCGACCTTGAAGCACAGGGAATCGAGTACACATATGTTAGCGATAACTACGAAAAGAATATGAAGAAGCGGGATCGGAAGGCCAATGATGAGCCCCGCCTGGTTTCCATCGTAGCGATTCAGGCCTCGGAGGCGCGTCACATGGATGCCGCCTCGGTTCCCGGTCGACGGGTTGGATATTTCTATATTGGAAACGAGCTCGACTCCCAATTCGTGGACGTTCGCCTCAACAAAGGAGAGAACATCATGGTTCACTACGCAGCGGCGGCGATCTTAAACCAATCGCCCATCGCGGTCGTCGAGGGCGAGGAAAGACTCGTAGCAGACCTTCTCCACGTCAAGTCGATTACCGTTTCCGGACCCGAAATCGACTCTTGGCCCCCGCCCGCTCGTCAACAGCTGCTCGGCACATCAAATTTGGCCCCCGACAATTTGGAGGAACGAATCGGCGATTTTCTTTTTCGAGCATTCCGCAGACCTGTACCGGAAAACACCCTACATCAATTCAACCTTCTATATCGCACCGGACTGGATCAAGGCCTCACGGAAGAGGAATCGATGAGCAACGTTGTCGAGGGAGTGCTCACTTCTCCGCGTTTCCTGTTCAACTACGACAAAGGCGACGGTGAGGATAACTGGGCTCTGGCTAGCCGCCTTTCCTACTTTCTGTGGAATTCGATGCCGGACACCACGCTCATGCAGCTCGCAGCAAACGGCCAACTGCAAAAACCGAGGGTTCTGCGCAAGCAGACGGCTCGAATGCTAAAGGACCCCAAAGCACAGCGTTTTATTCAAGACTTCACCGCTCAGTGGCTTGGGCTCAAGGACATTGAGCTAATGCGACCTGACCCAAAGCTCTACGAAGACTATGACCCGCTTCTGGAAGCCCTCATGCGTCAGGAAAGCGAGAGCTTTTTCCAAGAAGTGCTTGAAAAGAATCTGCCCATCACCTCCTTCCTCGATTCGGATTTCGTTACTATAAACGAGCGTCTCGCCA
>JAUHWE010000663.1 GCA_030424825.1 Verrucomicrobiia bacterium | reverse complement strand
TTTCCCTCCGGCCATCGATAGAGTTCGGACTCTTCCGGCACGATTTCGAAAGTGCCCGTGAGAAATGGGCCGTAGTCCATTTCTCTCCACGGTTCGCGTTTGGTGGGTTCCGGCCCTAATTGGGTCCCTTTGGGCAGCCCGGACAGGTATTCGTTCGTTATAGTGAAATGTTGATCGGGATTTCGATCCTCAATAAAATGGGCACGAATGTAGCGAATGACTGAATACTTTTCCCGAGGGGTCAACTCGGTTTGCGGGGCCATCAGCCTCCAGCCACGGGTGATCGTCTGGTACATCGTGTAGGGGTCATTGCCATGCTGAAAAACCCCTTCCGCGAATCGCAGGGAATTGGGAATGGAACCCGGCAGGTTGATGTCCCCGTGGCAATTGTGGCAGATCTGCTGATAGATTTCGCGGCCCATATTGAAGCTGGCAATCTTCTCATCTTGGATCAGTCGGGCGTGATCGATTTCCGATTCGTAGGACGGGAGAGCCGACTCCGGCAAAAGCATGGTTCCGGGAGGTAGCTCTTGCGAGAAACCGACTGGGTAGGCGAGGAGAAGAACGGAAAGGGAGAGTATTGGCGCTCGAAATGTCATAGGGGCAATTCTGGTTAATCGCATGTTGCGCCAATTGGACTGGTTAGGAAAGGAAAAGCTAAAAAGAAGCGAGCGTAATTGTATCGGTAGAGCGAATCCTTGAAGTTGCCCGCCATTATAGTGATTGTCACTGCCTTGCTCCGGATCATTCAATCTTCTTGTTAAGTTGAGTCGGACATCGAATCGTTGTGTGGGCTGTCGGCATGGGTGTCTTTCTGTCCGAAGATTCGGCGGAGCCAATTCATTGCGTGACATCGCTAGGAATTTCGCATTAGCACATAAAGGTGATGAAGATGATAAAGCTGGTTTTACGGGTGACGGTGTTCAACGTCATGGTACTCGCGCTTTTCCTCGCTCAGGCGGAGGAAAGACCGAACGTTGTGCTCATCGCGATCGACGACATGAATGATTGGGTGGGTTGCCTGGGAGGGTACCCGGGAACCCAGACTCCCAATATTGACCGGCTTGCACGGCGGGGGACGCTTTTTTCCAATGCTCATTGTCAGGCTCCCATTTGCAATCCGTCGCGGGCGTCGATTATGTATGGCATTCGTCCTTCCACCAGTGGCGTTTATATGAATGCGCCTCGGCCTTGGACGGTTCCGTTTCTGCAGGACAAGACAACCTTGCCACGCTGGTTTGCGGCTCAGGGCTATCTGACCTTGACTGCGGGGAAGATCTATCATGGATCGAGTCTTCCTCCGGACGATTTTGATGTGGTAGGTCCACGACCGGGACAGCGCTTCAAGGAGGATCCTCGTCTGGTAGACATGCCGGGAGGGATCTATTTGTGGGACTACGGGCCACAGGAATATGCGGAGGACGAGTTTCCTGATCACATTGACGCGAGCTGGGCGATCGAGCAATTGGAGCGCGAATACGAGCAGCCCTTCCTTATGGCGATCGGATTCTATCGCCCGCACGTTCCATTCTATGCCCCAAGCCGGATATTCAAGGACCACCCGCTCGAGCAAACGCAGTTGCCGCCTACAAGGAAGGATGATCGGGATGATCTACCCGAAACGGCAAAGCAGGTGACGGCCAAGGTTCCGCCGCTCGATCATGTCTGGTTCGAGGAAAGTGGCCAATGGCGGGCCGCAGTGCAGGCCTATCTCGCTTGTATTCAATGGACTGACGAGCAAGTAGGCCGCGTACTTGACGCCCTCGAAGCGTCACCTCATGGCGACAACACCATTATTGTATTGTATTCGGATCACGGATTCCATTTGGGTGAAAAAAGTCGCTGGACAAAGATGTCCTTGTGGGAGCGTTCGACGCACGTCCCCTTTATTGTATCGGCTCCCGGGTTTCCCCGAGGTCAAGATTGCTCGCGACCCAGTGAGCTCTTGTCGATTTATCCGACGTTGATCGAACTTTGCGGATTACCTGAAAACCCGTATCTCGAAGGGCGGTCGCTGGTGCCCTTGTTGCGCAATCCCGATTTGGAATGGCCTTATCCCGCCTTGACGACGTATGGGCAAAACAATCACGCAGTACGATCAGAACAATTCCGGTACATTCGCTATTACGATGGGTCTGAGGAACTGTATGATTTGGAAGCGGATCCGAATGAGTGGGACAATTTAGCATTCGGGGAGCGATCGGCGAAAACGCAAAGAACGATCGCCCGGCTCGCCCAGCATCTGCCCCCTGTCAACCGGGCTGAGGCAAAATGAGCCCCATAGTCTGCTAAACGTTCTGGGGGGGCAAGTCAATCGTCCCCGTTTCGGTCGGCTATCCGAAAGAAGCGTTTCAGTCGCACGGGGGGGTGGATTTCTCAAGGCAAAGAAAGGGTTGCGCTCAAAGGTCGATTTAAGAATTCTGAATCGTATCGCCGCTATGGAACCGAACGAAAGCAGTCCTCGCACTCAAAAAGCTAGCGCTAGAAAACGAACCATCTGGTTTCATCTCCATTTTTGGATTGGCTGGATTTCAGCGGTACCGATTGCCTTGGTTTGCTTGACCGGAGCATTTCTCATATTCGAAGGGGATATTTTCAGATGGGAGCACAAGTCATTGTTCCAGTTGGAGCCTGAAGGGACTCCTTTATCGATTGGCGAGGTGATCGATCGCTATCAATCGGCCAACCCTCCCTTGCAGGTCAACCATTTGGGGATTCCGAAATCTCCCCGCCATTCCTACAGCGCGTATTGCACTGAGATTCGACCGGAAGGGAACCGAGGGGCGAGGGTATTTTTGAATCCTTACACGGGAGAATTTTCTCGAATCGGTGACGGGTTTTCGATTTCGCACCTTCTCATCGATGTCCATCGTCATTTGGCGGCGGGAAGGACCGGACAGCTCATTGTGGCGATCAGTTCGATTGTGCTGGCTGTTACTTGTCTCATCGGGCTCGTCCTGTGGTGGCCTCTGCGGGGACGCACGTTTGTGCGGGCTTGGAAGCGAGGGCAGGCATTTGACTGGCACAATGCGTTGGGGCTGGTGGCGCTGGCTCCCTTGATTGTCATGGCGAT
>JAUHWE010000662.1 GCA_030424825.1 Verrucomicrobiia bacterium | reverse complement strand
TATCCTGGCAAAACTAGATGCGCTCGAAATCGGAGACGATACCATTGTAGTCTATTTTTCCGACAATGGACCTAATTCCCTACGCTGGAACGGCGACATGAAAGGCCGAAAAGGAGCCATCGACGAAGGCGGCCTTCGCTCGCCCTTCTTCATTCGCTGGCCAAATAAAATCCCTGCTGGGAAATCGGTAGAAGAGATTTCCGGGGCGATCGACCTGCTCCCCACTCTAGCCGATATCGCTGGAATCGATGCTAAATCAAAGTACCCTCTTGATGGACGCAGCATTCGCCCGCTCTTGATGGGAGATACAACGAAATGGGAATCCCGATCTCTTTACTCGATTAAAAACAAGCAAGTGAGCGTGCGAACACAACGCTTTCGGCTGGACGACAACGGACAGTTGTTCGACATCGAGGCGGATAGAGGCCAAAGGCAAAACGTAGCGAGCCAACATCCCGAAATCGTCAGGGAGCTCACTGCTCAGTCACGGCAGCACTTGAGATCAATGCAGTCGGAATTCGAAAAATACCGAGACCGCCCTTTCACCGTTGGCTACGCGAGATCGACTACCCTACCGGCTCGCGATGGTATTCCGCACGGTGAAATCAAGCGAAGCTCAAAAGCCCCGAACAATTCTTTTTTTACTCATTGGAAACGTACGGACGATTCAATCACATGGAACATCGACGTGGGTGAGACCAAGCTATACGAAGCGGTGCTCCACTATACTTGCGTATCCGGAAACGAAGGATCGACCATTCAGCTCAGTTCAACCAACGGGGGAGAAACCCAAGCGAAAATCGTCGAAGTCTTCGACCCTCCACTTTACGACAAGTCTATCGAACGCATGGCCGAGTCCCACTACTTCGTGAAAGATTTCAAACCCCTCAGCCTCGGCACTCTTTCCCTAAAAAGAGGCCAGGCGACACTTACACTGAGTGCTACCCAGATCCCGGGCGACGCCGCCATCGACGTCCACTCGATCGATCTCATCCAGATTGACTAGTCGGCTGTCGCAAAAGTTCTTATCAATAGGTCTAAGGTAGGGCGAGAGCGTCCCCGCTCTGCCGCCATTCCCGCAGGGCTAGCGCTTTCACTAAGCCGCGTTGGCCAATCGAATGTCGCTTCTGCGGCGGAGCGGGGACGCTCTCGCCCTACCTCTAATTGCCACCACCTGACGGTCAGTAGCTCACTCGCTTCAGCGTGAGCCAAAATTTCACCCTTGCGTCTCAATTCTTCAACCTTAGCCGGCTCCTGCTTAAGCGAGAAAGCTACAAAAATCAGCTATCCAACCGGATCGAATGTACCGGCTCGCCCTTGGACATAATCTCAATTCTCACCGAACCTGAAGGACGGTTCACTGGCAGTTTCACGGTCAATCGATTGTCTCCCAAGAAGAAGTCGTACTCTTCCAACTTGATCCGAATATCATCCGCGGTACCCAACTGTCCATCACTGCCCGCATAGACCGCCACAACCGTCAGTTGGCTCTTAATCGTATCCGCGATGGCCTCCTCGAGTTCAATGGTTCGCGTCAGAGATAGGGGTCCTTTGACCGAAATTTCACCCGGTTCGATTGGCGGCACTCCCTGAGCAATCGCCAGCGGAATCTCAATGCTGGAATCGTCAGGATAAAACTCCAGTACGGTCTCATCCCGCATCAACTCCCTTATCCAACCATGATCCATCGTCCATGGGCGGAAGATCATCACGGTAACGCTGGCCCGGGTAACGCCACCAAAGTTATCCGTAAATACGATCTCAATCGTAGTGTATCCAGGATAGCCTCTCAGAGGCACTCCATCAAACCGAGCCCAATTCGGTGCCAGACCTACCCAATCGGGTCCGTTTCCTATCCTGAGCTCAACCGTACGGCCCTCGGGTGCCATCCAATTGATCGGCAGATCGAAGAGCGTGTTCACCTGCCACCAGACTGGCGAATCGATAGTCACTGATACGGGAACATAGGGTCTCGAAGGGTTCGTGATCAAAGTAGAAGTCTGTACCGCAGAGGTATCGCTGCCCCCATTGGCGGTACCGCCGTTGTCGCGGGCTTGTATCCGGAGTATCAGTTCTTCCCCAGCCGCATCTGACGTTAGGGCAAAACGCAAAGTTCCGTTTGCATCGATAGTCGGGGCTTGAGAGAAGAGCTCTGGCCGATCAGGTGTTACCGTAAATTCAATTGCCTGCAAAGACTCGTTCTGAGGGCCCGTTGAGATTTCCGTCACCCAATTTTCGAATACTTGGGGATCTGTCGAATCGTCCACCGTCAAGTTTCCTGGAACATTAAAGGACGGAGCCTGATTGACGGACAGTATTTCAATCGTAAAAGAGAAGGAAGTAGAAGCGTCCCCACCCCCATTGTCTGTAACCACTACATTGACTGTGGCCAATCCATTGGCAAATTCAGCCGGGGTGAACGTGAGCGTACCATCATTCGATATCGACGGAGCCACGGCAAAAAGCTCTGGTTTATCAAGCGTGTATTCAATGGTCAAATCCTGGTCCGCTTCATTCTCCGGACCTGGAGTAATGCCCGTATTCCAGTTGCTGATTGACTGCGGTCCAGAGTTTTCAGTGACAACTACATTGCTGCCAACTACTACCCGAGGAGCGTCGTTCACCGGAATAACAGAAATCGTTGTAGTCACCGTTTCGCTGTTTTCGATGCCATCGTTGACGAAGTAGGTAAAGCTATCGCTGCCGAAGAAATCCGGTAAAGGAGTATAGACAAAGCTTCCGTCATTAGCGAGCTCGAGGGATCCATTCGATGGTCCGACTACGAGATTAGCTGTCAAATCATCGCTTTCCGGATCGCTGTCATTAACAAGAACATTGCCCATAAGCACAGCATCCTCGTCTACATCAAACGACTCACCACTTGCTACCGGCGGAAGGTTGTCCGGATTATCTCTCACGATCTCCACACTGTCCACGTTAGCACTGCTTGGTTGACCGCTAACCGTTATCAAATCGAAGAACAAAGTCATCGCAATGTTCGAACCCAATCCAGTTAGGTCTACAGTAAAGTGAAGCGCTTGAGACGCATCGACAATACCACCCGAGACAAAGTCAGG
>JAUHWE010000661.1 GCA_030424825.1 Verrucomicrobiia bacterium | reverse complement strand
GCATTGGCCGCACCAAGCAGTGATTTTGATCCCGGTGAGGAAATACTTCGCACATCTATGTCAATGTATGGGGGATTGGATTCCATTCGATTGGAAGGAAGCATTGATGGGGGATACGTTCGTGAGGTTTGCATGACATTCGAATATCCTCAGTACACGTGGGATTTCAGCGGTCCGGCAGGTGTCGAGCGAGTTGAGGATACTGTCTCTGTCGGATACGAAAACAGCTTTAAATTTCTCTATTCAAAAGTAGGTAATATCTATTTGAGTACGGTAAGATTCCATCTATCGAAAGATCCGTCGGGACTTTATAGATACGCCACACGCTGGGAAAGCGGTGTCTTTGTGGCAAGCACGTTGGATGAAATTAGGGAACATGATTCGGAAGCGGGAAACCTGCTAGTGTTGCTTATGGATATTGTCGATCCTGAGCGACAAAACAAACTACTGGAGGAGATCCCTGTTCGCAGGAAAGATACTCGCATCAACGGTGCTCGCCATGTCTGTTTAACGTTTGAGGCCCCCACTCGGAGATCCCTATGGATTGATCCCGAATCGAATTCCATCAGCAGGTTGGAGTATTCCGTCAGTAGAGAGACGCGTCGCAAAGAAATCGAGTCGTTGGAGCATAAGCTAAGGGAACTTGGGGAAAGCGATCTTGAGCAACAAGATCGGGTCCTGCGTGAACTCGAAACGCTTGAGAAACGGGGATCACGTAAGAAGCGTTATGTCGTGAGAATCGAGAAACAGACGTTTAATCCGCTTTCTCATCTCGCTAGGCTGGACTCAGACGGACGGCGCGATCTCCGAACCTTGAATGTCGATCAAGAAATGCAGCAAGACCTGTTACAGGAAGAAAACGCTCGTCTCAAGCGCTTGTTAGCCGGGGATCTGACGGGTAATGAATAGAGGACTAAAATAGGGCCTCAATCTGTATTGACGTAATCGATGCGGACCGTCCAGCAGTCGGTCCTCACTTTGAGCTTTTTACGCACTATACGCTACCTACTTCCCGTCACAGTATCTTGTAATCGAAAATATAGAGCGGGATATAATTCCTGACGAGGTATGGGATTGCTTCGCTGGCAAGATTGGCGCTATTGGGGAGAGTATGAAAGGAATCGTTTTCTGTTTTGCCCTCGTTTTTCTCGTTTCTGGATATTCCCAGGTTAAAAAACCTGTATTACCCGCTCCGACGTACGCTAACGTTCCTTATGGCGATCATCCCAATCAGGTGATCGATTTCTGGAAAGCGGACATCGGGGTTCGTGCTCCTCTGGCGATCTTCATCCATGGGGGAGGGTTTACGGGAGGAAGCAAGGACAAGATCAGTCCCGTGGTAGTGACTAAACTCTTGGATGCCGGAATTAATGTGGCGTCGTTCGAATACCGCTTCATTAAGCATGCCAAGCTCCCGGCAGCGCACGAAGATGTGAAGCGGGCACTGCAATTTGTGCGCTCGAAATCGAGGGAATGGGCCATCGACCCGAAGTTTATCGGCGCTTTTGGCGGCTCAGCCGGGGCCCAGTTGAGCGCCTATCTGGCTTTTCATGACGACATGGCGGATCCCGACAGTCCGGATCCGCTCGCTCGCCAGTCGACTCGATTGTTTTGCGTGGCCCCATCGGGCGCTCAGTCGACGATGGATCTTCGCTGGTGGGTGGAGAATATCCCCGGATACGATAAGCCGCATGTGGAAATAGGAAAGTATTGGGAAGCTGAGGGCTCTGCTCTGGAGGACGCCGTTTGGGAAGGGTCGATTATCAACCATATTTCGTCCGACGACCCACCCGTCTACCTAAGTTATGGAATGGCCCCCGATGCTCGGATTCCCGAGGATTCCAAGAAGGCCGGAGGATGGAAACTGCACCATGTGAATTTCGGGATTGCCCTGCAGGAAAAGCTGAATCGTGCGGGAGTGGAATGCACCTTGGACTACCCCGGACCGGAAACGCGGTACAGTTCGGTGGAGGAGTTCATGATCGACAAACTCGCTTGGAGAAACCAGCGGACCTTGTACCGAGATTACGAACCCGGCGTTTACCAGAGCGAAGGCGAATCGATCGCCTACCAGCTATTGAAGCCACGCCACTTTGACCCGTCTAAGAAATACCCACTGGTGCTATTTCTGCATGGGAGTGGCGGGCGAGGCTTTGCGAATATTCGCAATCTGATCGATGCGGATGTACCGGCCTATTTGGCGACTGACGCGGTAAGCGGTTCTTATGAAGCGTTTTATCTCGTGCCTCAATGCCCCGGACCCAACACATGGGCTCTGTCTCCCTGGATGCAGAACCGTCCCGGCGGCCGTCCGAGCAAACAGCCGATTTTGCTGGATCTCGTCGACGAGATTGTCGCTTCCGAAGCCATCGATCCTTCACGGCTGTACGTCACTGGCCTGTCGATGGGGGGATTTGGCACGTTTAGCGCCGTCGCCGCCCGCCCGGAATTTTGGGCGGCAGCGGTTCCTGTTTGTGGGGGTTGGGAAGCGGAGGCAGCTAGTCAATTTACTAGCACCCCTATGTGGCTATTTCACGGTGACGAAGACCAGGCGGTCGATGTGCAATATTCAAGAGACATGGCGAAAGCGATCCGATCCAAAGGCGGAAAATTGAAGTACACCGAATATCCGGGAGTGGGCCATAATTCGTGGCTGAACGCCTACTGGGAAGCGGATCTTTGGGATTGGATGTTTGCTCAGAGGCGTTAGCTTGAGACCCAAATTAGGAAATCGGTTTCGGCCCCCAGAGCGGGGGAGGTTTAACTAGGAGTGCGGTTCCCGCTGTTTGCCCAAAAGTGCGCTTGCGGGCTTACCTAAACTTCACAATTGTGCTGTCCATAGCTAGTCTCTTCTCGGGAATTAGAATTACCCCTCACTGGTTGTCCCATGCCCAGAATCTATATGACCCCATCTTTCAGAAAGAAAACAAGCTTAGCGCTATGCAGCTCGCTGTCATTGTGGGCGCTTGCCTTCGGCTTGAGAGGTGAATCGGTCGACTTCAACCGCGATATCCTGCCGTTGCTGTCGGACAACTGCTTCAAATGCCATGGCCCGGACGAGGCGAACCGGGAGGCGGACTTGAGGC
>JAUHWE010000660.1 GCA_030424825.1 Verrucomicrobiia bacterium | reverse complement strand
AAGCCACATGCTGAAACAACGCGGATGGTGATCCCTACCATAATCATC
The DNA here is from genome assembly GCA_030424825.1 of Verrucomicrobiia bacterium. Classification (GTDB taxonomy): domain Bacteria; phylum Verrucomicrobiota; class Verrucomicrobiia; order Opitutales; family Opitutaceae; genus Pelagisphaera. Next base: position 3,039 of record JAUHWE010000660.1, on the reverse strand, counting down.
TGCGGACATCTCTCCTTGACAATATACAGTGCGACCAAACTCACCGCCCCAAACCACCAACGTATCGTCTAGCATACCTCGGCGCTTCAGATCCTTCAACAACCCAGCAGTCGCCTGGTCTGTACTTTGGCACTGACGTTTTAGCTGCGAAGGCAATCCGTTATGCATATCCCAACCACGATGAAACAACTGTACAAAGCGAACGCCCCGCTCGGAAAGCCGCCGCGCCAGCAAACAATTGTTCGCGTAAGTCCCGGGTTGTTTCGCGTCTTCTCCGTATAGTTCAAAAGTACTCTCAGGTTCACTCGAAACATCTGTTAATTCCGGGACCGACGTCTGCATACGGAAGGCCATTTCATACTGCGCTATGCGTGCTTCGATTTCCGGATCGCCATAATCGTCGAACTTCATCTCATTCATCGCCGCTATGTAATCGAGCGTCTTTCGTCTAACCGACGTACTCATTCCGTCAGGATTATTCAAATACAGTACTGGATCCTTTCCACCACCAAACTTGACGCCCTGGTATTTGGAAGGCAGAAACCCCGCACCCCATAGTCGGTCGTAAAGCGGTTGCCCACCTGCGAAGGAAGTCATTGCGACAAAAGCCGGCAGGTTCTCGTTCAAGCTGCCCAACCCATAGGAGAGCCAAGCACCCACGCTCGGCCGACCAGCGATCTGGAATCCGGACTGGAAAAAGGTGATCGCCGGGTCGTGATTGATCGCTTCTGTATGCATGGACTTAATCACGCAAATTTCATCCATCACTTCGGCCAGGTGCGGCATCACATCGGTATTAAGCCAGGCCCCGCTTTTACCAGTACGTTCGAAATTGAAAATCGATCGCGCCACGGGAAACGAGCTCTGCCCCGCAGTCATTCCAGTCAGTCGTTGTCCATTAAATACAGACGGTGGAACCTCTTGCTTGTGAACCTTATCGAGATAAGGCTTGTAATCGAAGAGGTCCATCTGTGGCGGCCCCCCAGACTGGAAGAGATAGATAACCCGTTTCGCCTTCGGAGCAAAATTGGGGAAGCTCGATGCACTACTCTCTGCATCCGGTTTAGCGAAAAGCCGTTCATTGAGCAATGAGCCAAGAGCAACTCCGCCTAGCCCTTTAGCCGCTTTCCCGAGGAAATAGCGGCGTGACATAGTTAACGGATTTTCCGATAGCTTGTTGTATCCAGTACAGCCTTCAGCACGTGATTTCATAATTCGGATTTCTATTCATTGAGCTCTTTCTACCAAAATTGCTCGTCACTCCTTGGTCATCGTTTCGTCCAAATTCAGCAACACATTCGACAAAGCTGTTGCCGCTGCTAGATCCCGAGGGTCAAGTGATGCAATCGCCTCCGAATCCCCCACCGAAATCAATTGCTTTGCTCCAGCTAAGTCTAGTTTATAGGCAGAACGAAATTCTCGATAAGCGTCCCCCAATAAAGAACGCTCACGGTCGGTCGGCCTACGAGCCAATGTGATGCGAAATCCGAATTCAACCTGCTGATCCAGCGTCTCGCCGCCTTCGACCAGTAGGCGTTGACCGAGATTTCGGGCCGCCTCAACAAAGGTCTTTTCGTTGAGTAGCGTCAAGGCCTGCAAGGGCGTATTGGTGCGCTTTGAACTCACAATACACGACTCTCGATTGGCTGCGTCCATTATAGCCATCGAAGGAGGCGGTATCGTGCGCTTCCAAACTGTGTATAAGCTTCGTCGATACAGATCCTCGCCCGATGATTGCTCGTATTTCATATTGCTCATCAGCTCCCAAAGCTTGTCCGGCTGATAAGGGCTTACCGATGGTCCCCCAATATTTTCTACGAGTAAGCCGCTAGCGGCGAGGGCTTGATCGCGCAAGGCATGAGCGGACAAACGCTGACGAGTGCCACGAGCTAATAGGATATTCTGGGGATCGGCTACGAGCAATTTTTCCGTTACGCGCGATTGTTGGCGATAGGCCGAGCTAGTCACGATCAATTTCTGCATTGCTTTCACATCCCAACCGCTACGCACGAATTCGTCAGCCAGCCAATCAAGTAATCTCGGGTGACTCGGCCAGTCGCCTTGCACCCCGAAATCTTCCGCTGTATTGACCAGGCCTCTGCCGAAGTATTTCAGCCAATAACGATTTACCGCCACGCGGGCTGTCAAAGGATGCTCGCCACTAACAAGCCACTGGGCAAAACCCAGCCTATTGCGCGGAGCGCCGATCGGGAAATCAGGGAAAATTTCCGGCACACGATTCTCTACGATCGCTCCATGCTGATCATAAGCGCCACGTATCCGGATAGGAGTTGGCCTAGGCGGATCCATCTCCTTCATCACCATGGTCGTCGGCAGTGAATCGAGGTATTCCTGCCGCTTCATTCGAGCATCAAAGACATTCGCTTTCAATTGGCGAAGCCACGGTGGAGCAGCATTTTCCATGAAGTACTCCTGCCATTTAACCGCTTCAGAGTGGCTACGATCCTCTCGAGCCTTTCCGCTGATTTCACTCAAGCTCGATTTCACCGCTAGTATTGCTGCCTCCTTCGGCTGCAAAGTCCTATCGTAGATTCGCAACGCATCGATTTGCCCCTTGAATCGTGAACCTACCACACCACCGCCAATGCGCAGTTTCGCGGATTCGGCAGTGGCAACAAGATTGCTATTCGTATTGTAAACAATTCGTGTCTCCACGACTTCGCCATCTAGCAAAATGCGCATCCCATTTGCGCTTTGCGAACCGTCATTGGTCAAAGTCACATGCTGCCATCTATCGGCGACGATAGGATCAATCGTTGCGATCGCGCCTACACCCGCAATCCAACGAGTAACGATATAGAAATGTAAACGCCCGTCCTTAAGCTCGACCGACAGCCCGGGGCGAGTAGAATCGGTTCCCTGCTTGGACAGAATGACGCTATCCGAAATACTATTTGGCTTGATCCAAAAAGCTAGACTGAACCGTGTGTTACACAGGAATTCGGATTCGCTCTCCAAGTCCAACTCATAGCTTCCATCGAACAAAACAGAGTCACCTCGTATTCCGTCGACAATTAC
>JAUHWE010000659.1 GCA_030424825.1 Verrucomicrobiia bacterium | reverse complement strand
TCGATTATATCGAATCCGATATTCATTTCGTCGATAAAAAAGTCCATCTCTGCCTGAGTCAGTCCAGGAATTAGGTATTTGTCTTCAATTTGGATTACGATTGCCAAGAACCTTAACTCTCCAGAGCTTCTATTTTTTTCAAATTCGTCTTTGGCGTCCCGTCCGTGAAGAAATTTCGCAATTTTGTATGAACCAGAAGTGCGATCAATTTCATCTACGCCTTTCTGAATAGAAGAGTATCCCATCATGAAGAGTACTAAAATTGAGAGAAGTATCTTCATTCGTTCTGCATTTTAATCAGGAAAAGTGTTAAGTACCAAAGATCTCAACGGGTGTTCTTGAACTTGTCTGGATCCCAGGCTTTGTCCACATCTTCAGTCGGATTGTTGCGATCCAGTTCAAATTGGCGCTCCATTTCTGAAACTTGGGCTCGTACGGTGTTGATGAATACTTTCTCGTCGCGGTGAATGGCTGCTAATGCCTGGGCTCTTACCCGCTCCGATTTTGCAAAAGTACGCACCGCTCGACTCGCCTTGTGGGCTCTAAATCCAAGTCGGATCAGCGCATTCTCAGCGAGCTGGAGAGCGCTGCCGGAATTTTGATGCACCGCATACTCAACTTTTTTCTCAATGAGCGCAAACTGATGATTCATGGATACCGCTCGGACAATGATTTCCAGGTTTGGAAAGTGCTTGCGGGCAGTTTCGATGAGTTGATTGATCCGTTCTTCGTCATCGATCGCGATGATTAGAAGTTTTGCGTGAGCTGCCCCTGCGGACTCCAGCAGATCGTGGCGAGTGGCGTCTCCATAGTAGGCTTTCATGCCCAGTCGCCGAATCAGATCAATATGATCAGAATCATGGTCAATCACCGTGGCTTCGATTCCCTGACTACGGAGCATGCGCGCGACGAAGTTTCCGAATCGACCCATGCCAGCCAGAATAACAGGAGCGCTTTCCTCGATGTGATCCGTTTCCTTGTTTTCGGATTCCTGAGTGCCGAATCGTTTTCGCAGCACCTTCTCTTCGAATATCATGACTAAGGGAGTCAGAGCCATGGAGAGCGCGACTCCAGCGATTAGCAGTTGAGAGACGTCATTGGAGAATACACCCTCGGTCACTCCAAACCCAAGGAGGACGAAAGCGAATTCACTTCCTTGGGCGAGGCTCAGGGCAAAAAGAAATCTCTGGTCCAGCTTGAGTTTCCAAAAGTATCCCAGTGCCAATAGGACAATCGCCTTGAGTAACATCAATCCCAATACGATTCCGGCAATCAATCCGGGCTGAGCCCTGATGAGTGAAAAATCGATAGAAGCGCCAACCGAAATGAAAAACACACCTAGAAGCAAACCCTTGAACGGTTCGATGTCCGCTTCGAGTTCGTGGCGATATTCGCTATCCGCCAATACGACCCCTGCGAGGAAAGTCCCTAAAGCTGCGGATACGCCGAGACTGTTCATGAGTAGTGCGATGCCGACCACTAGGACGAGGGCGAGTGCCACAAAGGCTTCTCGAACTCGGGTTTGAGCTACCATTCTTAGGGCTGGGCGAGCGACGAATCGGCCGAGGAGAATTATGGAAACGACAGCGCCCAGGACGAGGAGTGTGTTGATCCATCCCGGTTGATGGCTCAGCCATTCCTGAAACGGAGTGGAGTCACCGTGACCGTGTCCGTCTCCACTTACGGGGGAAAGGGTCGCCAGTAAAGGGAATGTCGCCAAAATAGGAATGACAGCGATATCTTGAAACAAAAGTACTGAGAAGGCGCTCTTTCCACCGGTGGTTCCAGATAGCCCTTTCTCTTGCAGAGATTGCAGAACGATAGCGGTTGACGACAGGGCCAGAGCCAAGCCCACAGCGAGGGCGACTTGCCAGGATAGTCCGATTAATAGTCCTACGGCGAAAATGGCCAGTGTCGTCAGCAGTACCTGACCTCCACCGAGCCCCAGAATCGGGAAGCGCATTCGCCAGAGCAATGAAGGCTGAAGCTCCAGGCCGATGAGGAAGAGCATCATGACCACGCCAAATTCCGCGAAGTGCATTACGCTTTCGCCTTCTTCGCCAACGAGACCTAGGCCGAAATGACCAATTACCATTCCGGCAACGAGGTAGCCCAGAACCGAGCTGAGCCCCAGCCGTTTGGCAATGGGGACCGCAATAACGGCGCAAAGGAGGTAGATGAATGCGTTTAGGAAAATCGGAGACATTTCTTTCGGGGATCAGTCTGCAGGGTTCAGGAGCCAGTTCCGGTAGGAGGAGATTGCGTCTGCGATTTCGGACTTCCCCAGGTTGAGGACATTGTGGAAGACGAGAGGCTTGCTAAAGTTCATTCCGCATAGCGTCGCGGTTTGTTCGATGGGTCGGAGAAGTTCTTCTGTCGAATAGCGATTGGAGCCGTTCGGTGTATAGCTTTCTTTGCTGCCTCCCGTCGTGATTACCGATTTGGCGATTTTCCCTTCGAGTGCGTTGCCCCCATTTCCGTAGGCCCATCCAAATTCCAATACAGTATCAAACCATTCCTTCAATAGCGCGGGTGTGGAGTACCAGTAGAAGGGGTGCTGCCAGACAATTCGTTGGTGATCGAGCAGCAGCGATTTCTCGCGCTCCACGTCGATTAGAAAGTCGGGATACTCTTCGTATAAATCGTGTAGGGTAACGTTCTCGATCCCGCGGATGCCTTCAATCAAAGCTCGATTGGCTTTGGATTTTTCTAAGGCGGGGTGAGCGAAGAGAATAAGCGTTTTGTCCGCCATCTTATTCCACCAGCTTCTCGATCGCCTTCTTGAGTTTCGAGGAAAAGTCGTCGTCGGTAATGCCTTTTTCAGGATCAAAATTATCGTAGAAGGAAGGGAGGCTCAAGCGGGCGCGAATGTCCGCGCCCATTCTGGGAAACTTCTCCTGGGCGGTTTCCATCACCGTTGCCCCACCACGTCCCCCGGGTGAGGTTGACAGGAGGAGCATTGGCTTTCCCGCCCACACTTTCTGTTCGATGCGAGACGCCCAATCGTAGAGGTTCTTGAAGGCGGCGGTGTAGGATCCATTGTGCTCTGCGAGCGAAACCACTATGGCATCGTGTGCGCTGATGGCGTCGA
>JAUHWE010000026.1 GCA_030424825.1 Verrucomicrobiia bacterium | reverse complement strand
CGTCGAAATAAAGTGCGACCGTACTTTTATCAACATCTCGAACAATCCGGATCTTGCGCCATTCATTGACACCCCAGTCCACACCAACGGTACGGAAATCCGTGATGGGAGTCCGAGGCGATTCATTCACTACGAAAACGTTGTGAGCGTTGTTGTCGCCTGTCTTTGCAATGTGGATATACATGTAGTGGGCGGGATCCTGAAAACCGAAGAAAAAGCAATGGTCGCGGTGGGCGTAGCCGCCGGCTTTGGTGGGGTCCGGATTCTCCTTCATGAATTGGGCGATCGGAGTTCCTTTGACGCCGCTTTGCAGGATGTCCACTTCGAGGACAAAGCTTCCGAAGGTGATCCCCTTGATCAGGGCAATGTTAAAGGGCGAGCGGTGGGGGGGCTCATACTTGCTCGCGCCTTCCAGCGAGAGAAACGTGTTGCCGTCCTCCTTTCGAAGTTCCCAGGCCGATGAATCCGTCATCATGAAATCGTCATACGATTTTTTGGATTTGAAGGACTGTTCGTACTGTAGGGTGTAGCCTTCGGGGAGTTCTGCGGCGGAGAGGGACAGGAGAGAGGCGAGTCCGAGCCCGAGACAAGATAATAGGCGGAGTTGATTATGGATGGATGCGGTCATGAAGGGATAGAAATTGGAGTGTCGGGAAGGAAGTTAGGACGGCTCATTCCCCGAATGCAAATGATAAACCCCAAAAATCACACACCTGTAGGGGAATCAATTGCGACCTCGGTGTCCCGCCAACCACTGTGAGACCATCAGCGAGGAAACGCGCGCTTTAACGCATAAACGTTTATGGGTTAAAATACACCGACTATGGGGTCGGTGTGTTTTCGCTTTGCATTGGTGGGGCATGGGGTTAGGGGTACTGTGATTTTGCTGATACGACATGGAGCTGAATTTGGAGAATAAAGTGGTCATCGTTACGGGTGGAACGAAGGGAATCGGTGAGGGCATCTCGCGTTCCTTTGCGTCCGAAGGGGCGATCGTTGTGGTGTTCGGACGAAATCAGCAAGAGGGGGACGCGTTTGTGGCGGACTTGAAAGAAAGTGGTGGGAAGGCAGCCTTTCGATTCGCGGAGATGACGGATGAGGCAAACGTCAAGGAGGCGGTGGATCGCACGCTGGACGAATTTGGTCGCATTGATGTCGTGGTGAACAATGCCGGTGTGAATGATGGAGTGGATCTTGGCGCTGGGGTTGACGCGTTTCGCGGCTCGTTGGAGAAAAATCTAACGCAATGTTATTCTCTGGTTCACCACTGTCTGAATGCTCTAAAGCAGAGCCGAGGCAATATCGTCAATATCGGCTCTAAAGTAGCCGAGACGGGACAAGGAGGCACGTCGGGCTATGCGGCTTCGAAGGGGGGGATGAACGGATTGACCCGGGAATGGGCGCTCGACCTGGCGAAGGACGGAATTCGAGTAAACAGTGTCATTCCGGCGGAGGTAATGACGCCCCTCTATGAGCGTTGGATTGCGAGGCAGCCGGACCCCGAAGGTGATCTAAAGGCGATATGCGACTCGATTCCCCTTGAAAATCGGATGACCACTTCGCAAGAGATCGCGGATGCCGTTGTCTTTGTCGCCTCACCGAGGTCCTCCCACACGACCGGCCAGATCTTGTATGTGGACGGCGGTTACACCCACTTTGACAGACGGTATACCTGCGGGTGATTTCAGGTAGCGGGAGCTCGGAGATACTCGCTCCCTAAACCTAAGCCATTTCCCCAACAACTCGCTCAATTAGATGCTTGGTCGCGAGGATGCCCTTGATCGGATCCATTCCGTGGCCTTCGAATTCGATTCCAATGGAACCTTTGAATCCTGAGTCCAGGATGATCTTCATCATTCGCCTGTAGTCGACATTGGTCTCATTCCCATCGCTATCGAATTCCTTGGACTTCGCGCAGACGATTTTGGCGTAGGGCATGAGCTCCTCGACACCGAGGTAGGGGTCGTACCCATGAAAGTTCTGGAAGTCGGGTAGTGTGCCGCAATTTCGCTTGTCGACCTTGCTCATCACGTCGGCGAGCCATTTTCCGTTGCTGGAGAATCCGCCGTGATTTTCGACGAGGATGTTCATTCCGAAGGGAGCAGCGACATCACAAAGCTGCCGCAGGCCGTCGATGGCGTATTTTTTCTGTTCTTCGTAGTCTCCATTGGATCGGCAGTCTACCCGTATCGCCTTTCCACCAAGCAACCGCACGGCTTCCATCCACGGAATGTATCCCTCGACCGCATTGTAGCGCGTTGAGGAGTCGGGGGAGTCTAGCGCGACATCCGAGCGGCAAAGCATCATGGTGCAAGTGGCTCCGACATCGCTGCTGCGCTTCTTGAGTTCGCGGAAGAAACGCGTGTCCCTTACTTTATCTAGAATGTGGCCATTGAAATATTCGAGGGCTGTGATTCCCGTGCCTTCGACGACGGTTTTGGGAAAATCGAGTAGATCGAAGGACCCGTCCCTGAGTTGCCGGTTGAAGGAGTACTGCTGGACTGCCAATGTGAGGCCATGCGACTCGAGCGTGCCTTGGGCTCGTAGCCATTGAGGAAGGGCAAGGGCACTGGCCCCGATAGCGAGTTGTTTAAGAGATTCGCGGCGGTTGAGCAATCTAGGGTTCTGACTGAGGGACATAAATGGCAGGGTGTTGGAATTGGACGGTTCCGCAATTCCTTTTCTTCTCTGAGAGAGTATCCCATAAATCCAATTTCTTCGTTCTTTGGTCCTTTTTGAGCCCAAAATTCGTTTCTTCGCATCGCAATACCCTCCGGGTATTACTCAACTCAAAAGCCAAATTGTGAATCTCAAATATAGCTACAAGACCTCGAAAGCGACTCATTGGACACCCTCCGAATGGATATTCTATTTCAGACCGGCGAGCGCTTCTGCCTGATCGGCGATTCCGTAGTCTGCAGCCTTTTTACGAGGGCGCAGCTTCTCAATTGTCATAAGTGATAGTGTGAGAAAGGAAGGCAGGAATATCAATGTGACGAAGGTAGAAAACATGAGTCCGAACAGGACGATTGCACCGACGCCCCGATAGAGCTCGGTTCCGGCCCCAGGAAAGAGAACCAAGGGGGCGATTCCAAACACGGTCGTTGTGGTGGACATCAGTATCGGGCGGATTCTCGAAAGCGTGGCCTCGTGGATGGACTCCGCTATTCCCTTTCCTTCCCGCAAACTGTCGATCGTTTTGCTGACAATAAGTATTGGATTATTCACTACCGTTCCTAGAAGTATCAGGAATCCTAGCATCGTGATCATGTCAAAGGGCTGTTGAATGGGCTTGAGCCCAAACAGGCTGAACGCAGATCCGGAAGCATTCAGCAGCCACAATCCACCGATTCCGCCTGCGATCCCGATGGGAACGGTGGCCAGAATGATGAAAGGAAATCCCCAGTGGGAAAAGACTGCGGCCAGCAGAAGATATGAGAGAACGACCGCGATTAGGAAATTCCCGATCAAAGCCTCTCGGGTTTTTTGAAGCTGGTCGCCGGCTCCGGTGACATCGACCAAAACGCTCGAATCGATCTCGCCTTGGTCTCTCAAATGATTGACGATTTCGTTTCTAACGATTTCGACGGCATCTTCTAGGGCCACGGAGCGAGGAGGAATGATATTCAAGGTAACGGTACGTTCTCCATTGAGGCGACGAATGGATGAAGTATCCACTTTTTCCACAAGGTCCGCAACGGCATCGACGGAAACAATTCCTCCGGCGGGTGCGTATAGGGGTAGATTGGCGAGGGCGTCCAAGCTTCCAATCTCGCCTTCGCGGCTATAGAGAAACACGTCGATCCGCTGTCCGTCTAGGAGAAATTCATCAACATAGGCCCCGTCCGTGAGGGCTGAAAGGGCAAAGCCGAACGACTGGTTGGTGAACCCTAGCTCGGCGGCTCGATCCCAATTGGGGCGGATCTCGACCATGGGTTGCTGCAGGCTCAGTGCGGATGGTTCGGAGTTTACTTGAGGTGAATCGAGTACCTCGAATGCCCTTCGGTAGGCGGCATCGGCGACGGAATAGATTTTGGATAGGTCGGCTCCGCTTATATCCAGATTTACGCTACGAGAACCACCATCATTGCTGGAGATGATCGACCCCCGGCTATTGAAATTCCGTATGCCGGGAAATTTCTTGAAGTAGTTAGTGAATACTTCGCTGAGTTCGTCGATTCGCCTCGGATCTTCGGTTTCGGCGACGATCAGTATCATCCCGGTCCTTAAAATCATCAGCATACGGGCAATCGGGGGGACATCTCCTTTTTGAAGGATCTCGCCCTCAGGATTGAGCCGGGTCATGTAAGGGCTAAAATGGGCGTTCACCTCGCGGGCGATTTCATCCATCGTCTCAAGGTTGTATCCCGGGGGCATTATGAGCCGCGAGAAGATCTTCGCTTCTTCTCCTTCTGGAAGGTACTCGGCAGAAGGGGTAAGCGTATAGATGATTAGGACGCTGAGCCCAGCGGTCGCCAGGGCCCCAATTAATGCCCGCTTCCAGGAGTAAGCGATTTTCCGGACGGAGTGGTCGAAGAAAGTGAATACCTTGGAAGGGGACTTTCGGTTCGAGACGCTTCTTCCCAAGCGTTCAAAGTGGGTTGAAGCAGTCGGTATAATCGCTATCGCCACGAGCATCGAAGCGAAAATGGCTCCGGAAATGGCGATCGATATATCCGAGAACAACTGGCCCGCCTCTTCCTCGATCAGCCAAATTGGAGCGAAGACGATTATGGTTGTCAGTGTGGAAGCGAGAATGGAGGACCAGACTTCACTTACCCCTTTGAGGGCCGCTTCGATACGCCCCATTCCTTTGCGTCGCAGCTTTTCGATACTTTCAAGCACGACGATTGCGTTGTCTACCGTCATGCCGATAGCGAAGGCAACTCCGGCGAGAGAAATCACGTTGATGGTGCGGTCTGCGGCTAGCAGGCCGATAAAAGCTGAAATCGTGCAAACCGGAACTCCTAGCACACAGAGCAGTGTACCCGGCACGGACCGCAGGAAGAGCCAAAGTACGAGGGTTGCCGCGAGAGCGCCGACTATCAAGTTTCTCCATACGTTTTGGATGGATGCTTCAACATAGCGAACATCGTCACTAGTCTTGTAGATTAACAGTCCTTCGGGCCCTAGGACGTCGCGATTGATTTCCTCGATAGCGATTTCCATCGCGTCACGAATCTCAATTACGTTGGTGCCGACTTCTCGAGATACGGATGCGAATATGCTGGGGCGTCCTTCTTGGTAGCTCAAGGTTCTTGCCTCGTAGAGCCCCAATTCAATTTCAGCGACATCCCCAAGGGTTGTCACGGAATCGCCACTACGCTTGAGAATGATCGTTGAGAGTTCATCGGGATTGTCGAGTCGCCCAATCGTTCTCACGAGGTAGGAACGCTTCCCGCTGCTGATGTCGCCCGCAGAGATGTCTCGATTGCGATCGCGAATGGAATTGCGCAATTCTTGAATGGTAAGGCCTACCGAAGCGAGGCGGGCGAGGTCAACGGTGACCCGGATTTGCTGTTCGGGGGCTCCTTGCATTCGCACTTGCGATACTCCGGGAACTCGTTCCATGCGGGGCCTTACCCGTTCCTCGATAAAATCGAACATTCGCAACACGTCTTCCGGCGTTCGCATTCCCGAAATGTCCTGAATGGAGTAATACATGAACGAATTGGACGAGAAGGAAGTGGCGAGGACGCGCGGTTCGTCCACATTCTCAGGATATGTAGGAACCTGACTGAGCGCATTGAGAACGCGAATCAAGGCGTCATTGGTGTCAACGGTCGCGGGAAATTCGAGTTCAATTGAAGCGGAACCGGTGGATGACGAGGAAATCATTCGCTGAAGCCCGGCGACGTTTTGCAAGTAGTCCTCCTGCTGGATAAGGATCTCCTTCTCCACGTCCTGAGGAGTCGCTCCCGGCCAACTGGTTACCACGGAAATCGTACGGACGTCCAAGTCCGGAATCATCTGGACGGGTATTCGCATTGCGGCGACAATACCCAAAACGAAAATGAGCAGCGCGATCACTGCCACCTGGACGCCGTGTTTTATGCACCAGTCGAACATTTTAGAGGGACTCCTTTCTGTTGCCGGAAGCATCGGTAATCAGGACGAGCTGGTTTTCCTGCAGCGACTCATTTCCCCGAATCACGACGAGCTCGGATTCGGCAAGGCCGGATAACACTTCGATTCGGTTGCCCCGAGTGTTGCCCAATTTTACTTCCCGCAATTTTGCCCGAGTTTCGCCGTTCATGTTTTGAGCCACCCAAACCACGGTCCTTCCATCGCTATAGCGGATAACTGCGTCCCGGGAAATGACGAGTTGGCCGGACTTCGGAACGGGCCTGAAACTGGCTTCTGCGGACATTCCGGGCTTAACGTTCTTCGGCGGATTATCTAGCGCGAGCCGCACCATGAACGTCCGTGTTTGAGGGTTCACCTTAGGAGAGCGCGCTTCGATCCGAGCAGCGATGGGCTGGTCATTTTTTCTCGATAGATAGACCGATACCGACTGCGTTTGGAGGACCACATCTAGCTGTTCCTGCGGGACCTCTAGGTCGAGCCGGAGTTCGCTGGTGCCCACAAAATGGAGGACCGGGTTTCCCGTTTGCACCCATTCGCCTACCTCGGCGCTTTTTGAAACGACGATTCCGTCAAACGGGGCAATGATCTGGTGACGCTGCACGATTTCGTGCTGGCGTTCCAAGGCATTGGTCGCTTGCTGGACCGCAACCTCGGAAAGTCGAAACGCGGTTTCCCTTGTTTCGCGTTCTGTGCGGGGAAAATTGGCGTCGCCCAGTTGCTTGGCCTCAGTAAGACGACGCTCGGCATTCGCTCTTTCCGCGAGAGCCGCTTCGAGGGCGAGTTCCTGTTCCTTCAGCTCGATTTCGGCAAGGGTGTCGTCGAGACGGACGAGGACATCGCCCTTTTTTGCGGTGAATCCGGTTTCTGCATCAGCGACGGACACCAGTCCAGCGACTCGAGGCGACAGGTCGGCTTCCCGTTTAGCGGTTATCGTTCCACTGAATCGGAAGATGGCCGGCGCGGCATTGGTTTCCGGCTTTTCCACCACAACGGGTGGCGCATTTTGAGCCAGTGCGGTCTGGTGGTCAAGAGCGAGGAATCCCGCTAGGCTGAGCAAAAAGAAAGAGAGTGAATGGTTTTTTAAAAGAGTCATAGGGAAATTTCTTCGTCTGAATCCATTGGCAGCCAAGAACCGCCCAGGGCCCTTAGCAGATTGACTGTATTTACAAATTGGGAACGCTGGACCTGCACAAACTGTTGCTCGATATCGAGGGCGGTACGCTCCGCATCGAGTGCGGTGATGAAATCGACCAGCCCACGCTCGTATTGTAGCGCGGATATCTCCCGAGCTCTCTGGGCGGCATTGACCGCTTGGGACAAGGAATCGCTCTGCATTCTCAGCAAGCGCGTCGACTGGAGCAGATCATCCACCTCCGTAATCGCCTCGATGGCGACTTGTTTGAATTCCTCCAAACGCTGCTCGTACAAGGCCTGATTCTGAGCCAGCCTTGCTCGGAGGGCTCCGCCTCTAAAAAAGGGTACTGAACCCTGGGCCCCTATGCTCTCTAGGTAGGAGGAGGGCTTGAAAAGTTCGTCCCAATTGAATGCGGCGTACCCGATGGTTCCTGACAATGAAACTTGAGGAAAGAATGAAGTCTTGGCGAGGCCGACTTGCTCGCTTGCGGCGGCTAAGAGGTATTCCGCTTGTTGCACGTCGGGCCTGCGAGTTAAAAGTTCCCCTGGAAGTCCGTTGGGTATAGTGGGAGGGGTTTGGGTCAAGGGTTCCGGACTGAATTCAAAAGTGGATGGGGTCTCGCCAACGAGAACGGCGAGCGCGTATGAGAGGCTGTTTTGAATACGTTGCAGTTCGAACAGGCGGGACTCCGCCGTTGCGAGTAGGGTCTCGGATTGGGCGACATCCAGTTCGCTAACGGTGCCGGTGGCGAAGCGTTCCTTCACGAGTTTGAGAGACTCCTGTCGCGTGTCCCGGCTCTTTTCCAGAAGCTCAATCTCGGACTGCAAAGAATTGACGCGAAAGTAGAGCTGGGCCACATCGGCTTGCAGCGTGAACATGATCTCGCGGTAGAGGGCTTCTTGGGCCGAGGCATTTGCTGCGGCGGATCGTATGCTTTTCCGAATGCGGCCAAACAGGTCCAGCTCCCAACTCGCGGAAAGGGCCGCGTCGAAGCGTTCGCCGTCATCCGAAATCCCGTCCGAGGAGATAGCGGCTGATTCGGAAAACGAGTTACCGGATAGGGAGCCATCTATTTGCGGCCGGGCGTCGGAACGAAATTGCCGGGTGATTGCGCGAGCGGATTGCACCGAGTGATAGGCCGCCTTTAGGTCGTGGTTTCGGGACTGAGCCGCTTCGAGGAGATCCCTCAAGGTCTCCGACTCGAAAAAGGAAATCCATTCGCGAGCCGGGTTGGCCGCGCGGCTGGATAGGGCATCCGCATTGAGAAACTGGTCCGGAGCCTCGAGTTCGGGAACGGGAGGCGACGAGAGCATCGCACAACCTGACAAGAGCGTGAGCGCGCCAGCGGCCAAGGCCAGTCGGCCCAGCGTCCGGCCGATCGGCCGATTGCTTGACCAGAAAGAAAGCCATTGGGCTAGAGGGGGCAAATTGCTTCGTTGAGACAGGATCGATGAAACAATTTTGAAGTGCGATGATGGCATATTTTGTAACAGAAGCGAGCAGCTCGGTACTCGGAGTTTATGAACGTATTTTCGTTCTAAACCATCTACGGCTCCTCAGAGTCAACGCAATCGTTTTATAAGCCGCCAGAATTAGCGGATTGAACTACGGCGTAACTCAACCAGGGATACGGGCACGAAGTGATTCAGAATGCGTTCGAGGCGACTTTTTTTTGGATCTCGAGCGATTCTGGAACGGGGATGGTTCAGGAAGCTCTTCTTAGCCCCGCTTTGTTAGATTTCGAGCGTTAGTTTTTAGGTTGGGCAACGCCCTCCGGGCGGGCCGCGTTTTTTAAGATCTTCTTGGAGAGCCCCCTAAGAGAGTGTCTAATAAAAGAATTTTTCGCGTGAATCGAACTGTAGGGCGGGGTCGCTGACCCGCCGATGATTTGAAAGTCGCCTCAGCGAGACGACCTACAATGAATGGTGCAAGCATATGGGAAATGGATTAAGGCTTATGCATGCATCCGTTTTTAGTAGGTCATTCTCGTCAACGACCTCGACAACTCGGTGGATGCGGTGACATTCATCCCAACGAGATACCCTCCTAGTGAAAAAGCTTCCTCTCAATTTTTACCTCCAAGTCGTGTTGTGCGCGGCTCTTTGGGGGAGCGCGTTTCCGGTAATCAAGCTTAGCTACGCCCATCTCAGCTTAGAGACTTATGGGGAGAAGCTGCTTTTTGCGGGCACCCGGTTTACGATCGCGGGCGTGCTGGTAATGCTGTTCTGCCGCCGAGGCGTCTGGAGAAGCTTCGCCGACGCCCCGAAAGGACTTCTACTCGGCGTTGTTCTGAGCCAGACATTCGGGCAGTACGTATTTTTTTACTACGGAATGAGCGTTTCGAGCGGAGCATTAGGGGCGCTGCTGAATGGAGCGGGAAGTATCCTATGGGTACTCTTGGCCCCGCTTTTAGTGAAGTCGGCCTTTCCTTCGGGAAAGCAATGGGTGGCGCTCCTTACCTGCGTTTTCGGTATCTCAATTGCGGTCTACGCTCCAGGCGTGGGCAGTGGGAACGTCACGCACGGGGTCATCTCCTTTACGCTGGTGGGACTCTCGGGCGCCCTCGGAGCGATTGCCATGAAGCAGATTGCCCCGGTGGTAGGCAGTCGGTCGGTAACGGCGTTGTCCCTCTTTCTTGGGGGGCTTATGTTGACCGTTGCCGGATCCTATGAGTGGCGGGCGTTTATCAGTGAGTACTCGTTGGCCACGCTCGGTGTGACTGCCTACCTTGCCCTCTTGTCGGCGACTGCCTTTGCCGTTTGGAACCGGCTCATTGAACTCTACAGCGTCAATGTGCTTTCCGCATTTCGATTTCTGATTCCGCTCTTTGGCGTGGTCGAATCAGCGGTTTTCTTAAAGGATGAAACCGTTGGAGTCGGAATCGTAGTGGGAGGCGCGATACTGATTGCCTCTCTGTACGCAATGAGCCGGTTGGAGGAGAGGCCATCGAGCTAGGTATGCTGAAGCTTCTCATCATTCATACGTTTCAAGTGAAAAGGGATCTTCTGTAGACGCGGCCGGTTCACCGCGTTTCACGTTAAACGATCGCACCTACAGTTCTTAAAAGCAGGATACTGCTTTGGTGTGATACTTGTCAGGAGTTATCCGTAGAAAGCGATAGAGGGGATACCGAATTTCGGGACTATTTTTAGTTTGGCATGAATCAGTAATTCTACCAACCTTCGCCAAGGAATCCCCAAATGTCTCGTTCCCGTCCCCCCTATTTGCGTAGTCTTCAGATTCACGAGCGGCTCAGCTCGGGAAATTGCGTGCGGCTAGTCCGGTTTGTCGAGGAACTTGAAGTCTCGGACCGTACGGTAAAAAGAGACCTTGAGTTTATGCGCGACCAGTTGGGAGCCCCTATCGAATGGGACCGATCCAAACGTGGATACCGCTATACCGAGCCGTTTGAAAAATTGCCCTTGGTATCCGTTTCTGCGGACGAGGCCCTCGCAGTCGCCCTCGCCGGCAAAGTTTTCAGTGCCTGGGAAGGTAGTCCGCTAGGTGAGGCGCTGACGGCTGGCTTGGGTAAGATCGCCGGTGCTGTCGGTAACGCCGTCTCGATCGCATCCGAGGAATTGGATGGGCTCATCGTTTCACCCCCAGGGGAGCGAACAGACGAAGTCCAGCGAGCGAAGCTCGGTCAACTCATCGAAGCAGCCGCATCCCATCGGGAAGTTCGTTTCTCCTACACGAAACCGCATGGGCCCGACACAGAACGACACGGACGCCCACTCCATATCGCTCGACTCGATCACCAGTGGACTTTGATCGCCTATGACGTCGGAAAGAATGCGGTTCGGAAATTCGTCATCTCTCGAATCGGAGACCTCGAGACGCTTGAGACCGTTTTTGAGCCTCCGACTGATTTCGACTTGAACGATTATTTAGCGGGTAGCATGGGACGCCACACCGGTGATACCGCTCATACCGTTGTTCTCGAATTCGACGCCTTCGCCGCTCCCTATATAAAAGAGGAGCATTGGCGCCCGGAGCGGGAGATCGAGGAATTGCCACAGGGATGTATCCGAGTCCGCATGACGCTTAACAATCTTGTCGATATTCGACGCTATGTTCTATCCTGGGGGAAGCATGCTGTAGCCCTCGAACCGCCCGAGCTCCGCGACGCCATCCGTGCGGAGCTGGTGGAGATGAATCAGCAATATGGAGGACAGGAAGAATGCTGAGGATCCAACCGAGCGCGTCACGCAATCTCGAAAACCGGAGTTTCCTATGACCAAAGTTGAAAATATCCCTATCCTTTTTCTTCGCGGAAAACCCGTGCTGATCGATGCGGATCTCGCGCGTTTATTCGGAGTGGCGACCAAAGCCCTAAATCAGGCGGTGCGCCGCAATCAAGATCGATTTCCGGAAGATTTCCGGTTTCAGCTTACTGCCGAGGAGAAGTCCGAGGAGGTCACAAATTGTGACCACCTTCGGAATCTGAAATTCTCAAAGACGCCGCCCCATGCCTATACGGAGCATGGCGCATTGATGGCTTCAAACGTTCTTAACAGCGACGAGGCGGTAAGGGTGAGTGTATTTATCGTCCGGGCTTTTGTAAAGCAGCGCGAAGCCTTGAGCGCGAATGAGACGATTCTCCGGCGTCTCGCTGAGATAGACAAAACGCTTCTGGTCCACGACTCGGCTCTGCGTGACCTTTACCAGCAACTTCTGCCTCTCCTTCAGGCGTCTTCGCCTAAGAAAAAGCGCCGAATCGGCTTCCACACCAAGCTGGATTTGCCGGAATGAAAACACCACCGCATTGTTCGCGCTCCAAGCTGGAAAAGATGCTCTCTAGCTACGCCGCGGAGACTTTCGCCCGATGAAGCGAGTCGCGTCTATTCTAGGCCTCAACCCACTTGGCGATACCCGTGGCTTTAGCCGCCAGCTTTCGATCCCTTGTGTAGAGACTGGTATCCAGTTTCTGGGCCAGCCAAAGATAGGTGGCATCATAGAACGAAGCATCCAAGTCAAGAGCGACCGCCAGAATTTCGGATTGATTCAGCTCAGAGACGTACTGGTGTATGAGACGGGAAGCCTTCTCAAGAACGCTGCGGACCAGTTCCGGTTTCCAGCCGGCTTCAAAACGGCAGGTCTTCCAGGCCACATTACCCAGCTCGTATTGAATCAGCGACGGGGCGATCCAGACCGGATCCGTATCCATCAATTTGATCGAAGCACGTTTGCGAGTCTCTTCGCCAAAAGCCCAATCCGCCAACACGGTACAGTCCACGACGATCATCGCCGCCCATACGTTTTAGCCGCGTCGATCTCCTCCGCCGTGAGAAAACGGGGCATTTTTTTGCGAAGGGCGTCGATTTCGTTCCCCGCATTCTGCATCCGCTCTCTCGCCAGGATCGCGATGGTGTTAGGTTCCGCTGGCAGCTCGCCAAACGCGGCCAGCTCCGCAATCGCCTCTTGGTTCAGGCTGCGTCGATTCCGCTTGGCACGTTCCTTCAGCGCCTGGTGCAGATCCTCAGGCACATTTCGTATGGTCAGATTCGGCATGCAGGCAAGGTGCATGCATTCTGCATTCATGTCAAAACTAATCACATCGGCACTTCGTATCGAGGAGGGGGTGAAAACTTATCCGCAAACAATTCACAGGGACAGCGTTTGTCGCGCTGGGTCTGTTAGGGTTACAGGGTTGAAATGAAATTCTACGCACATACCGACCCGAATCATACGAGCCCAGAGGAAGCTGAAAAGCATTGGGAGCCTTTGTTTACGAAGGGTTGCGGGACACTCAAGGGAGAGCCTTGCGAACAATGCGAAC
The DNA here is from genome assembly GCA_030424825.1 of Verrucomicrobiia bacterium. Taxonomy (GTDB): domain Bacteria; phylum Verrucomicrobiota; class Verrucomicrobiia; order Opitutales; family Opitutaceae; genus Pelagisphaera. The sequence goes on along the minus strand of JAUHWE010000026.1, from coordinate 2,515 downwards.
GGCTAGACTCGCAGCACGGGCATTTGAACAAGGTGGCGTACTTGGCGGGTAAGTTTGCGGAGGAGATGTTTTCCTCAGGCAGCGAGGAAGCTAAAGTAGCGAAAGAGTGGGGAAGGCTTGCGGGACTTTGGCATGACTTGGGGAAGTTTGCACCTGAGTTTCAAAACTACATCAGAGCTACCAATGGAGATGAAGCCCATATCGAAGGCGTTCCTAGTAGAGTTGATCACTCGACCGCGGGCGCTCTTTGGGGAAATTCTAAACTACCTCCTGCAATGGCACGTGTTGTTGCTTATGCGATTGCGGGTCATCATAGCGGGCTAGCGAATATTCGGTATTCGGATATGCCAAATGCGAATCGTCCATTAACGGATCGGATGGAGAAACCGCCAGTCGAGTCGCTGCACTCGCACGAGGTTGCATCTGCTTATTTAGACGGCGAAGCGAGACTTCTCGCATTGCCTTTCAAGGTGAATCGAGATGACTTGGAGCGATTCGCTTTCGATTTGGCTTTGTTTACGCGACTGCTCTTTTCATGTCTCGTCGATGCGGATCGACTCTGCACGGAAGCCTTTTGCGATCACGAGAGATCTAAGCGGCGGCGAGCGAACCAGCCGAGTTTCGAAACGATGCAGTCGACTTTGCATGAGTATATCGAAAATTTGAAAGCAAACGCCAAGCCGTCAAAGGTGAATGATATCCGAAATCGCGTGTACGGGGATTGCATCGATGCGGCGAAGTTGAGACCTGGCTTGTTTTCGCTTTCAGTTCCCACGGGTGGCGGGAAGACGCTCTCATCTCTTGCGTTCGCGTTGCGTCATGCCTTGGAGCACCCGCAAGCGGCACTGCGTCGAATCGTATATGTCATCCCCTTCACCAGTATCATTGAGCAGAACGCTGCTGAATATCGGAAGGTCTTTGAGCAGATAGGGGCTGACGTAGTTTTGGAACATCACTGCAATCTGGATACGGATGCATGGGAAAAGAATCCACTCGCTCGATTGAGGACCGAAAATTGGGATGCTCCCTTGATTGTTACGACTGCGGTGCAATTCTACGAATCCCTCTTCTCTGCGAAAACGCGTCGCTGCCGTAAGCTTCACAATCTAGCGGGAAGCGTGATTATCCTCGATGAAGCTCAGTCAATCCCTGTGCATTTTCTTCAGCCCTGCTTGTGGGCGCTGGATTCATTGGCGAAGCACTTTGGATGCACGGTCGTTTTTTGTACCGCGACTCAACCGAGTATCAAGAAAACGGATGCGTTTCCGATCGGTTTTAGTGGTGAAGAAGAGAATGGGGTCCGCGAAATTGTACGGGATTCCGCTCAGTTGTTTCGAGATCTAAAACGGGTCGAGGTCGAGCATCTCGGAGCCCTTAGCGACGAAGAGCTGGCGAATCGCCTAAATGAAGAAACGCAGACTCTCTGCATCGTAAATACGCGAAAACATGCGGCAGGCATCTTTGAAATGCTGAATGAAGATTGTGATTCGAACTTCCATCTGAGCACTCGAATGTGCCCAGTGCACCGTCGGTATGTTTTGGGCGTAATCCGGAATCGATTAAAAGAAGGACTGCCATGTTGCCTAATAAGCACCTCTTTAATCGAAGCCGGAGTGGATGTTGATTTCCCGTCAGTCTATCGATGTGTTGCAGGAATGGACTCGATTGCCCAGGCTGCAGGACGCTGCAATCGGGAAGGAAAAAGGCAACGCGGGTCTGTCTATGTTTTCGAAACCGATAGCGAACTCGCCAAAGTGCATCCAGATTTGGCTAAGCCGATTGATTCTACGCGACTTACTTTTCCACATTACGAAGATCCGCTGAGCGAGGAAGCCATTGAGGCATACTTTACGCAACACTACAGCAAGTTTCAATCTTCTGAGGGGCGATGGGACGCTAAGTCGATTCTGGAGGAGCGAAACCAAAGCTACACGAGCCAGGGGCTTGCTGTTCAATTTAGGGATATCGAGTCTGCGTTCCGGCTCATTCCGGAAGAACAGACTCCAATCTTTGTCCCCTACGGAGAAGAGGGGAAGGCTTTGTGCAGTCATTGGATGGAGAGTCGCGAGTTTCCAAACGCTCGAGAGATGAGAGTTCTACAGCATTTCTCCGTGCAGCTTCGAGATGCCGAGGTAGCAGCACTGGTCGGCGATATTTTTCTCCACCCCATAATCGATTCGTTCCGCTTTCTCGTGAATCCAGATCTATACGATAGAAAACGCGGGCTGCTACTGAGCAACTCCGGCCAGTGGAATGCTGAGACTCTAACCGTGTAACGCTTGACCTACGATGAATAAATTCGCAACTAAAGCGGTCACCTTCTTTCGGGAGGTGCGGATAGAAACATACGAAGAAACACGTTTCAGTTTGATAAAGCGTCCTTTTCTCAATTGTGAGAGGGGCGCTTTATTTTCATACGGAGAAAAATGTTCAGTTGATAATTACAAGAAAGGTATTGACGCGGATGTATGTACGAGTTTTACATACGTGAATGAAGATGAGGGACAGCCAAAGG
>JAUHWE010000658.1 GCA_030424825.1 Verrucomicrobiia bacterium | reverse complement strand
CAACTGGACAAGAGGAACCTTCTCTGCCGCGATCTCCTCCTGAAGCTCCCGGTATTTTTGCAGGCTATTCTCTACCCGCTGCTCCATTTGACTCGCCAAATCGGCGATGCTCTTATCCTGCCCAAACGTGATTGACGCGTAACCGCCAAGCAGAAAAGCAATCGAAACCAATGAGCGAACAATCAACCCGGAGCTCACTCCTCACCTCCCAACTTGTGTAAGACATCTCCCGGCACTGATTGAATTGAAGGAGGCCGCGTCTGCTCATAAACCTGCGTCAATTCGAGGATCTGAGCGATGTACTCCGGTCTTTTGTGCCAGACCCATCCATCCGGCCCTGGCTTTAATTCCCAGGCAACCGTCCCCTGAGGATCAACTGCATAGGCTCGTGCGAGCCCCCAATAGAGAACCGAAACCATAACGTCGCGACCATCATCCAGCTTCCTCGATACATAGTCTATGGTAACGGATCGATTGAATTCTTCCACGCGTGTGAAAGCAGCAATTAGGATCTGGGCACGCTCTCCAAGAGCTACCGGGTCTGCCAGCTCCAACTTCTCCTGGGCAGTCCTCAGTTCGTCTTCCAAATACTCCGGAGCGGACGCTCGGAATCGCAAGAATCGCTCGGTCATTTCATCCAGCTTGTCCGCATAGTAGGCCCGTGCGATCTCCTGGCTCTCGTAAGTCTGTTCGTTACTCGCGAATTCGCTCGAGCGAAGCTTCACCGATAATTCCAGGTTTTCCAATCCTTCAGTCAGTTCGTCAATATTAGCCTCAAGGACCTTTACACTCTGAGAGAGGACTTCCTTTTGCGACTTCCAAGCATTTCGCTCTTCCGCGATTCGCTTTTCCAGGTCTAGCCACCGCTTAGTTGCAGATTCTAGCCGCTCGTAGTCACTGGCAGAGACGTTCCAAGCGATTCCGAAAAAGATTACGAGAGTGGGAACGCATCGCCATAACAGGCGCGCTCTATTTTGGGGACACAATCCTTCAGTCATCTGGTTTGGGGCAAATGCGTATCAATCAATCCTTATCAGATCGCTCAACCCCAATAAGTTCTCAAAGCCAACCCCCTGGGTCAAGCGAGTTAATGGTATTCAATCTTAAATAAATTATATTTCTGAGGGCACGATTCTGGCGGCTCGCCACGAATACCTCCCCTTTCTCAATTAGCATGTAGGCTGATAATCTAGTCTGGCTCTTTAATAAGATTCAGAACGAGAGGAACTTGCGAAACTGTAGACCCGAGCGGCGGTGGGCCGCTTTCGATTAAGCAACACTAGGACGGTCACGGACCCAACAGACTCACCGTATTCAGTCGCTTGCGACAATCTCCTTCGATTAAGCTTCCCTAGACGGATTTAGGGGCACTCGGACGAACCCTTTGCCGGAACGGACTTAGAATCATAATTCCAAAAGGCCTTAAACCCTCTGCCACCGCAGAAATTTCGGCGGATATCGGTAACCTCCTACCTGCTGCAAACGTTCGCACCTCCAAGAACGGGTCTTTGAAAACCCAACCTCGAATTCTAGCAAACCGATCTCCCATTTCAGCCTATCCATGAATCGTTCCGTCTCACGAATCTTCAGACTTACCGCCCTATTCCTTTCTTTAAACCTAGCATCCATCTTATCCGCCCAGACTGAGATGACTCCGGAACAGGTGGAGGAAGCGAAAATGCGGTTCAACAAAGCGATCGAACAGCGCGTCCTCAAAATTCTCGGAGGCATCGAGATCACGGAGGAACAACTCCAACCGATGCAGGAAGCGCTGGTTCAATTCTTCGCCCCCGTGCAAATCGAACAGACGAAGATGCAAGCAGAGCGTAAAAAAATACAGGCTGAGGGAGGCGGACGCGCTAATATTGACCGACAGGCCATGATGCAACGGCGGCAAAAACTGGAAAAGCTCCGGACAGACTTGAATAAGAAAGTAAAGGGCATTCTAGACAAGAAGCAGTACAAAGACTTCTCCGCCGCTATGGAAAAACTGATGCCCCAGCAAAGACGAGGCCCGGGAGGTCGTTAGCTCACAACCGGCTTCATTCGAATTTTGATTGCTCTCTGCGCCCAGCAAAGGCACTGAGATCGCTGCATGGATTTCGACCTTCAAATCGTAGAACAACATTTCCCTGATCTGACGCCACTCCAACGGGAACGCCTCTACCATTTCGCAAGCCTGATTGGCGAATGGAACCAGAAGATCAACCTCGTCTCGCGAGCGGACATCGCCAATCTACCTATGCGACATATCCTCCATTCGCTCGCCATCGCCAAAGCGATGCCCTTCCAAAATGGTACACGCATAATGGATGTCGGTACCGGTGGAGGTTTTCCGGGGCTGCCTCTGGCGATCCTTTTTCCCGAATGCGGCTTTCACTTGGTCGACTCGATCGGAAAGAAGATAAAAGTCGTGGTAGACTGCATCCATCAACTCGGCCTGGACAATGTATCCGCTGAACAAGTGCGAGCGGACAAAGTGCCTAAGCAGTTTGACTTCATAGTCGCTCGAGCGGTGACCCAACTCCCGGAGTTCATGAACTGGGTGCGAAAGAAAATCAAACGGACCGCTTTCAATGCGCTTCCGAATGGGGTTCTCTACTTGAAGGGAGGAGAGCTCAAAGAGGAGCTCGATCGCATCAAGGAGAAACCCACTGCATTTCCTATTCGTGAGTACTTTGATTACGAAGAGTTCGATCAGAAATTCGTAATTCACGTGCCGGTGCAACGCGACTAGCTAGATCCAGTATTTTTAGACGTGGACATCAGGATAATCATCCCACCCAATTTGGAAACCTGCGCAGCACGCGACGCGATTCCGACCAAACTGGAAGCGATCGACGACGACGGAAAGATCCGGACTCCAGAGTCTCTTCCGGAATCCGCTTTTGGCACCCTCGATGAGGGTCAACGCATCGCCGCATTCTCGCTACTCCAATGGTCCGGCGGAAAGCTATCCTCTTTCTTCCAATTGGATAGGGAGAAACTTTCAAAACTCGTTTCAACGCTGCAGGGCCAATCGGCATTCTACTGGGCAAATCGGCCGCAACAGCCAATTGAATGGAATGTCAGCGAACTGATCGGAGTCAGCGAGTTTATCGAGAAAGAAT
>JAUHWE010000657.1 GCA_030424825.1 Verrucomicrobiia bacterium | reverse complement strand
ATTCGCCTGCAGTCGCTCCAGCGACTTCTCCGTCTCGATCCGCCACAAATCGCGCTGGAACTCGACGGACTCGTCGGCCGCCTCCTGTACCCATTCCCGTTCGTGCGGGGCCAAGCTCTCCCAGATCGACTGGCTGAAGAGGACAATATCCGGTATGCGGGTATGCTCGTCCAAGGAGTAGTGCTTCGCCACTTCATAGTGCCGGCTAGTTTCCAAACTCGGGGCATTGTTCTCGGCTCCGTCCACCATACCCTGCTGCAGGGCAGTATAGAGCTCGCCAAACGGAATCGGTGTTGGGGATCCGCCCATCTGCGAAATCATGTCCATCGACATCTTGCTCCGCATGACCCGAATCTTGTGGGAGTCGAGGTCGTCAGGAGTCAGGATCGGCTTGTCGATTGTATAGAAACTTCGACTACCGGACTCATAGAATATCAAACCATGCAAACCACCGGATTCGCCCAGTGCCAAAAGTTCCTTGCCAATGGGACCGTTTAGAACCTTCCAAAAATGGTTCTCATCCCTAAAGAGATAGGGTAACCCAAACACACCCATCTCTGGAATAAACGCCTCCATCGGCGCCACTGAGGCTTTCACCATGGCCAACACCCCTCGCTGGACCTGTTCGATGGTTTCCGTCTCGGTCCCTAGCTGACCATTGGGGAAAATTTTAATCACCACCAGACCTCCCGATTTCTCTGCCAGTCGGTCGCGCATGAACTCCATAGCGATGTGAACCGGATGCGACTGGTCGAGCCCATGGGACAGCTTGAGGACTTTCGCTTGAGAACCGCCCGCCGATTTGCTGCCGCTATGGGAAAGCAGAGAAAACGCGCAAACCGTCAACAACACTCCTGCGATCAATCCGAGTCCGAAATAGGAGGTAGTAATTCGATTCATAAGAAAACGACCGAGCAAACACGTGTTGGAACCTTATTGTCAAGGGGATTGGATTTTCGATACACGAATCAATACAGGGAACGATCTCCGAGCCTGCCGCAGAAGTGGATAAGGATACCAAGGCACACCCGGATGTCGTGCCCCACCACAATTGACGATGAGGCCACGGGCGCTCGGAGATCGCCCGCTTCCAAAAAAAAGCGGCGGTCTGTAAACCGCCGCTTTGAAAATTCAAACGAGTTGCCGTCTATGCTCGACGGCGAATCTCAGCTCCGTCACCGGGGATAGGGACGACGTTCTCCTCCGGCAGCATGACGGTCCCCTTCTCGAAGTCTTCCGCTTGTACGGTCGCTTTAAGATCGTAGAACTCCGATTCCGCATTCTCCATGAGGTCACGGAATCGGACATACTTGCCGGTGTAGGCCGCGTAGCGTCCCATGATCGCGGTAGCGGTCGATTCTGCAATCTGGCGTGCTTCATTGATCGGATTGCCACTACGAGCACTCTGTATCCAGTTAATCAATCCCTGGACATTACCGTCCTTGTCCATGACACTGAATTTGGGAATCGAAGCATCTTTTCCCTTGAGCTTACCGCCACCTTCAACATGGCCAAGGGTCCCTCGGAAGAACTCGCCCACGCGGGGATACGTTCCACTGATTTGGCGGCACTGACTATGAATGTGAACACCATCGCCATAGTCCAAGTCGAGGCTAAAGAAATCGTAGTTGTTGCCCGACTCGCGACGCGCCCGCCCTCCAAATCCAATGGCCGATTGCGGCGTCCGACCGAGATACCAATTGGCCACGTCAATATTATGGACATGCTGCTCACCCAGATGATCCCCAGACATCTGCCACCAATTGAGCCAGTTACGAGCAAGGTAGTCGGCGTCGCTCCATCCTTTCTGACGTTCCCAAATCCAAGGAACCGTTCCGTTCCAGCTACCCGTTCCACCGAGAATCTCGCCGATAGCTCCATTCTGGATTTTGGCAGCATTCTCCATGTAGCCAATCGTATGACGGCGCTGCGTACCGGCCAAGATCGCGAGACCTTTCTTTTTGGCCCGTTCGCCAGCAGCAATTATCCGGCGACATCCCGGTGCGTCGACGGCCACCGGCTTTTGCATCAGAACGTGCTTTCCCGCTTCCACCAGCGTGTCCAGATGCTGGGGACGAAACGCTGGAGGCGTAATGAGCATTACGAACTCGGCATCCGATTCGGCGACTTTCTGATAGGCATCCCAGCCGACGATACATTTATCTCGATTAACCTCATACTTGTCTGCTTGCTGGAAGGCCTTGTCTTCGAAAGCGTCCGCCATGGCCACGTACTCCGCTTTCAGCCCGAGCAAATCGCAGGCTTTGATGAAATTCGGGATATCCCGATTCGAGCGTCCGCCACAGCCGATGACGGCAACTTTCACTTTCTTGTTTTTAGAAACGGCCGCCGCTCCGGTAGTGGAGAGAAGCGTGCCGGCAGCGGCGAGTGACGTTGCCGCCGTCTGGACGAATTTGCGTCTTGAGAATTCCATAGTGATGTTAATTGGGGGTTGAATGAGATTTCGCCCTGAAAGTTCCCGTCAAATCGAGAGCGTTGAGATGATTGTAACTAATAAGAATGCCGGATGAAAACGGGATATTGGACTAATGTCCAGTCAGGGAAGCGGGGCTTTTCACCAAAAGGTTAGCGAATTGACAGTTTACATTCCTGCCAAATGCCACCAGTACCACGGGCTTCATTCTAGAAACCACCGATTCGAAATCCATTATGTTCGATCTTTTCCGAAGTAAACACAGCAATCCAAAAGACGATATCCTTTCAGGGCTCACGGTCGCCCTTGCCCTCGTTCCCGAGGCAATCGCCTTCGCCTTCGCTGCTGGCGTAGACCCACTCGTAGGACTGTGGGCGGCGGTTTTCATGGGATTTATCACTTCCACCTGCGGTGGACGTCCCGGAATGATATCTGGAGCCACGGGAGCGATCGCAGTCGTCGCGGGCAAGGCGGTTCAGCATGGGGACGCATTGGGTGAAGGACTTGGCCTGCAATACCTTTTCGTCGTTATCATGCTGGCAGGCGTCATCCAAATCCTTTTCGGAATCCTTAAGCTTGGTCGCTTCATCCGACTGGTTCCCCACCCAGTGATGATCGGTTTCGTAAATGGATTGGCGATCGTCATTCTGATGGCCCAGTTCCCTTCTTTTCGCGATCTCAAGACTGGCGAATGGC
>JAUHWE010000656.1 GCA_030424825.1 Verrucomicrobiia bacterium | reverse complement strand
TTCCACCCGCTTGCCATTGAGGCTCGCCCATACCGTGGCGTTTCGCGGCATGCGTACTTCAAGACAAACACCTTGCGACATATTAGTTGAGTTGTTCGGATTTCCGCTCGTGACCGTTTCAAATTGAACAGACTGAGATCCCGTCTCCAACACCCTGCTGGTATAGTAGCTACCGGTATCCTCCGCCTCCACCGGCGATACCACTTCGCGTCCCCGGAAGCGCGGCTCAACGGCTTTGATTTCTCCATCCGTTATTCCCATTTCAACCTCCCAGCTACAAGTTTTGTGACGCGCCCCCCAACCCAGTTCCAGGTATATTTTCGTATGAACCAGATCGTCCTTTCGTTCGCCAGTGGGTTCAATTTCGTACTGTGAAAAACGCTTCACCAATTCGCCGTCACGCAAGATGTCCACGCAGTCGATGGCTCCACCGGCTTGTAAGGAAAATTCAATGCTTCTTTTTCCGGTCGCCGCAATCTCCGACCCCATAGGCTGGCCATTCACCTCGAATTGCAGATCCATCCGGTCACCAGTCAAAGCGAACATGCGACGCTTCAATAAGGCATCCCAGACATCCTCGCGTTTGCCTGACTCCGCCCAAAGCCCAGTCATTCCATGCCCGTAGCTACCGGGATGGGCGCTATGATGATCCGTGCCCCCTGAAAAGCCAAACACGTGCCCTTGCTTCAAGCCGTAATGAATCGTACTCTGCCAATCGCTCGGACCCATGGAATGCAGGAACGGCTTAATGTTTTCCGACGACTCAGAACAGCCGTGCATCGAAAGCATTTCAACAAAGGGGGCAAACTCCGGGCTGTAGCTGTTCCAGTCGATGCCACGCGTGCCCTTGAGGTACCCAAGGTGGTGCGGCTGAGCGATGGCATCCCTACCCTGCTTCCGCAAGGAACGTAGTTGATCGTGTAAATCGTCCAAGCTTTTCGGGTACAAAATCTCTCCCCCTAGTTCCTTGTAGAGCATATTGCGATCGCCACAGGCACAGAAATGGACTTCAAAGCCTGGAAAAACAACGAAGTTCCCCTCATCATTAAACCGCTTCAACGTCTCCATCATCTTCGGCCAACCTGCCTTTAGCTTGGCAAAGCCCGCCTCATGAAAATCAATAATATATTGAATATCCTCGTTAGGCTTCGGCATATCCGGCCAGTGTGCGTGACCGGTAATGCTCACAAAATCGAGCCGCTCACGGGCGTTGTTCAGGGCATCTTCCAGCGATCCATGAGCATAGGAGATGCCGCAATGATTGTGCATGTCTCCAAAAAGGAGTTTCAAATCTGAAAAGGAATTCATAGAAAAACGAAATGGAAATTACTCGGGCAAATCCTCTCCCTGAGTTTCCGGGGCGAATCGGATAATGATGAGACCTAGGAGGAAAAATCCGCTCAGCCAAGCGGCGGTTTGATTGGTGGAAAATCCCATGGATTGCTGCATCCAAGCGGTCAGAAACAAAACCGGTGCCGCGATGATGCGCCCCAGGTTGAAGCACAATCCACCTCCTGTCCCACGCAACCGCGACGGGAACAGTTCCGGAAAGTAGATCGCGTAACCCGAGTGGATGCCACTGACCAGAAACCCGAACACAGGAAGGGCGCACCAATAAAATCCGACACTACTTTCTGTAAACAATCCAAACAGCAGCGCACTGCTCGACCGATCCGTTCACTGATGGGACCGAACGCGAGCATGCCTATCAACCCGCCCGTCATCACCAGAAAGTGACCCGTCATTTCCTTCTTTTTGATCTGACTAAAATTTGCCTCTAGGACCGCTTGGTTGTCCACAGAGGATCCTACGTTTTGCAAAACCACTTCGCGTTCCGCCGCGCCGCGCATCAAGTCACGACCATAGATCTTAACCCCCCAAAACGTGGCCAAACCGATCGACGCCAAAGCCACACCCACCAATGTATTCCGCCTGAGTTCGCCCTTAAACAGATCTCCTATCCGTCCCGCCCGTTTGGTCGGATCCCGTTTCGCCACCTCTTGCGCCTTTTTCCAACTCTCGGGCTCTTTCAATTTGACCCGTATCCAAATAGTTAACAATGCGGGTAATGCGCCTACTGCAAATGCCAACCGCCAATTTAGATCCGGTATCGCCTCGGTTTTGAGAGCCGGGTTCCCTACAATGAACGCGCCCGCTGCGATCGCCAGATAAGATCCCAGGGTGCTCGTCGCGTGAAAAATACCCAATGAACGCACACGGGCCCAGCGCGGAATCACTTCCGCAACCATAGCGCTGGCCACAGCCCACTCGCCACCCACACCCATCGCTACAAAAAACCGCAGCACAATCATTTGCCACGCTTCCTGTGAAAACGCCGTCATGCAGGTGAATATCGAATACACCAAAATGGTGATGATCATCGTCCGTGCACGGCCAATACGGTCACTCAACATGCCGAAGAACACGCCCCCAATCGCACCACCAATCAGGAACACCCCTAAGGCTAATTTGGCTACCGCATCCCGCTGTTCCGATGGCACATCCTTCGGCAAAAGCGACGTCATCATTTCGTTCATGCTGGTGACAAATATCTGTCCCTCAAACGTATCGAAAATCCACCCCAACGATGCGATTAGGAGCACCAGCCATTGATAACGCGTAACTCCCTTCCACCAAGGGCTATTCTCATCGCGCTTGGTCGCAGTGCTCACAGATCGACTCCTTTCATGGAAAACATTTCCCCCGTATCGATCAAACGATGGACCACTTTGGACATCGCGCCATTAATACAAGTGTAACCTTTCAACTGTAGGGGTGATCGTTGATCGCCTACGCGACCAGCGGTCGCGTCTACAAGAAAACCGAAACCACCGACAAGCCTGGGTCTACGACCCGCATCGGGGCGTTGAACCCAATTAGAATAACCTAGATCTTTAATGTTCAATCCAGGGTTATCTTCCTACTTTCGGGATGATAACGCGATCTCCTGCCGGTCTCGTATGACATCTGTGCCATGATGGTGGCCACGGCGTGACGGTATCCGGTTTCCAGTGGCGCATGGGGTTCGACCTTGCCGCGCAAGGCTTGGAACCAGTTCAGAAAGTGATCGGGCCGCTCAATCGATTCCACTTCGTTCTTGCCGCGTATCGACCCGTCTCGATTGATTCCC
>JAUHWE010000655.1 GCA_030424825.1 Verrucomicrobiia bacterium | reverse complement strand
CAGACTAATAAGTTGAACGCCCTCCGGGGGTGAGGCCAAGGAAGACTCGCATTGAGCCGCGGTGACCAAAGCGAAATATCACCTCAGCAGCGTCCTGCATGACAGGGACACCTCTCAAATTGCCATTGACACCACCCCACCTGCATGAACCCAGCCCGAACAGATTCGAGCCCAGCCCGCGACTCACCATCAAACCCAAAGTGCTGCCGGAGCCAAACGAGATGCTCGCCGGAAAGCCATAACGGTTCAGCACGAGCAGACCCGTCGCGAAAAGGCTATCAAGCGTCAGTTGGGTTAAATTCAGATTCATGATAGCGGTGCTTCATCGTTTGACTGCGTAGAACTTCACCGTCAGGCATCGTCAGCCACCCTTCTTCCCAAGTCTTTGAAAAACTAAATTACACACGGGCCTTGGCACACTTGGGGAAAAGCGCGATTGCAGGCTTGAACCTGTCGAGATGCTTCAGTCGCGTTCTGAAAAGAGAAAGATTTGCGGGTTGCAAGGAGCGGAAATAGCACAAGGGGTTTTTACTGACATTTTCTGACAAATAACATTTGTATCGGTGCGTCACCTTAGGTCAAGTAATATTCAAGCAATCATTGTCCAAAATGCTCGACTTTCTCGTCACTAGCATAGAACACCTCGACTTAAACACACGGCGAATTCTCTGTCTGATATTGCCTTATCGTTTATCTGGATTGAACGATGTCTCACCGAATCCACTCTACTTATACTAAAAAATGATATCGGAATACTAACTCATTGCGAATACCCGATACTCATAAACCAAAGGATATGGAGCCTGTATCTCCCCAGTTCAAAGAATCAATTTCCAAGCAGGGTCAAGCAAGGGAGCATGTGCGCGAACTCATTCAAAAAGGAGCCCTTCAGGGGAATGGTTACCTTCCTTCGGTTCGCAAAGCCGCCGAGCTGATTGGGCTGAATCGAGACGCCGTTTGGCGCGCGTATCTCGATCTCGAACGCGAAGGGTATATCCGCAAAGCACCCAACCGGCGATTTGAATTAAACCCGGAAACCAACGGCCAGGGCCTTCGGACACTCAACATTCGCCTCATCACAGTAGGTGTGGATTGCATCCGCTTTTCGGGGCTACAACGATTTTTCAGAACCCTTTTGAACAATGAGTCCCAACTCCGTATTCGGATGCATATAAAGCTGGCCGTTGATGCCAGCGAGATCACACCTGATAGCATTGAGAACATGGACGGCATCATTTTAGCGGGATACTTCGTCAACTACGAGCTACTAGAGCCTCTCACCCGAAATATACCCCGCATCGGCGTCATCACACCTCAAATTTGGAAAACGGACTTCACCATCGACTCCAACAACCAGCAGATCGGCTCACTGGCCGCAGAGCATTTGCTAAAGATGGGGACGACCTCCCCGTGCGTGATCGCCTATGCCAGCCCAGACGGAAGGCACTCGCTTCGCAAGCTCGGCTTCCAAGGAAAGTGGATCGAAGAAGGCGGCTCCCTCTCCAATTTCGCCGAACACTGGATCGACCCCAGAAACACCTACAGAAGAGTCACTGAACTCGAAAAAATTGCTCGAAACCTGAAAGGGCATGACGCCGTGTTCTGCCTGGACAAGGAATCCGCGATCGACCTGCTCAATATCTTCGAATGCCTCGACATCAATGTCCCCAAGGACATCCGGGTGATTAGCGTTGATGGTACGTTTGAAAGCTTAGAAACCATCCCCAAATTGACCTTTGTCAAACAGCGGTTCGAACAAATGGCGATGATTGCCGCCGAACAATTGCGTCTTCTTTGCACGGATCGACCGCCGCAAGATGACCCTTCCGAAAAACGAAAAGTTCTCGTTCCCCCAGAACTTGTTCTTCGCGAATCGGCATAAGCGCCCAGGCAGAAATTCCTCCAGGTTGTCCAATGACAGCCTAACGATTGGAATCTTGTGGACGCCCCCTAGGAGCGCCTTATTCTACCGAGCCTTTCCCTTCCCTATGAAAACACTCACCTCCCTAAAAACTACATTTCTTGGTTTAGCTCTTTGCCTTTCTGCTTCAGCAGCCGACCGGCCTAACATCCTTTGGATCACCAGCGAGGACAATAGCCCGGACTATTTAGGATGCTATGGCGACCCTCACGGAAAAACCCCCACGATTGACGGCCTCGCCAAAACAGGGGTCCTGTACAAAAATGCCTATTCCAACGCAGCCGTTTGTGGCCCCGCGCGCACCACCCTCATCACGGGGATGTACCCTCCTTCGTTCGGTGGCGAACACATGCGAAGCCAAGTAGCGCTTCCTTCGAATATTAAGATTTATCCGCAGTATCTGAGAGAGGCCGGCTACTACGTTACCAACAATAGCAAGCAGGACTACAATCTCGACCAGGACACCCCCGGATGGGACGAAAGTAGCCGCACCGCTCATTGGAAAAATCGTCCTGCCGGAAAGCCGTTTTTCGCTATTTTCAATACCAATTTGACCCACGAGAGCTCGCTCCATCCGTCTCGCAATACAGTGAAGCCTGGCATCTCGCTGAACAAAGTCCGTGTACCCGCCTATCTTCCTGATACCAAAACGGTCCGCGATCGGATCGCATCCTACTACACGCGTATTCAAGAAATGGACGACTATGTCGCCCAATATCTCAAAGAACTGGAAGACGCCGGTCTCGCCGAAGACACCATCGTATTCTATTATTCGGATCACGGCGGCATCATGCCGCGAAGCAAGCGCTTCATCTACGACAGCGGTACACATGTTCCTTTGGTCGTTCGATTCCCTAAAAAATGGGCCCACCTCTCGCCCCATAAGGCGGGAACCGCAGCAGACGAACGAGTGGGATTCGTCGACTTCGCCCCGACCCTTCTCAGCCTGATTGGGGCCGAAATTCCGGAACACATGCAGGGACGGGCCTTTCTTGGCGAGAAGCGGTCCCCAGCTCCCGAATACGCCTATACTTTCCGGGCACGGGCCGACGAGCGTATTGACTTCAAGCGCGGCGTGACCGATGGGCGCTACAACTATATCCGCAACTACCTCGCCTATCTGCCCACGGGACAACATGTAAACTATCTCTGGGACAACCCGGCCACTGGAGAATGGGAATCCCTTTTCAAGAAAGGAAAAACCAATGCC
>JAUHWE010000654.1 GCA_030424825.1 Verrucomicrobiia bacterium | reverse complement strand
TCTAGCTTCCATTCGCGACCTTTTTATCACCTGCGCTCGGCCAGCTGAGCGCAGGTATTTTTTGCGTGTTTATCGTCTGTAGATACGCACGCCGAAATTGCTGTGGAAGGAAAGCTCTCATGATACGTTAATGCGAAATCAATCTGGGCGCGCTTTTCATTGCCATTGGCGTTCACGTTGTTGAAAGTAGGTTAGTTAATCCCCTTACTTCACCGCTCCAATGAACTATACAAGACGTCATTTTCTCAAAACTTCCGCCGCTGCTATCGCCGTTGCCCCAGCAATCGTCCGCGGTAGCAACTTGAATTCCAAGCTTCAGATCGCTTCAATCGGGTCTAGCGGTAAGGGCTTTTCGGATTTTACTCGAATGGCGAGCCACCCACGGGCGATTCACATTGCGTTTTGTGACGTGGATCTTTCGCGGACCGAAAAGGCGCTCGAACTCCGTCCGGAAGCAGATGTTTTTCAGGATTATCGCGATATGTTGGAAGGCCGTGGTGACCAAATCGATGCCGTTTCCGTATCTACGCCGGATCATATGCACGCTTATATCGCCTTGGATGCGATGCGACGTGGCAAACACGTGTATTGCCAAAAGCCGCTGACTCATACGGTTTGGGAGGCCCGTCAAATGGCTTTGCAGGCAGCGAAGTCAAAGGTGATTACGCGGATGGGAAACCAGATCCACTCGCACACGGTTTATCGAACTGCGGTTCAGGCGATACAATCGGGCAAGATCGGCAAGGTGAAGCGAGTTCATTCCTGGGTGCGTGGAACGGGGCACGGATTTTCAGGATACCTCGATAGACCCAAGGGAAAGCATAGCATTCCGGATACGCTTGATTGGAATTTGTGGTTGGGAGTGGCTCCTGAGCGTCCCTATGGCGGGGAGCGCATTTACCACCCCTTTGCTTGGAGAGACTGGCAGGATTTTGGCAGTGGCGCGCTGGGTGATTTCGGGTGCCATATTTTGGATCCTGTCTTTTCTGCTCTTAAAATCAAAGGAGGACCTTTGGAGATCGTGGCCGAGCACACTGGCATGAATGACGAGGTCTGGCCCGCTCAGGCCACGGTGAACTACCTCTTCCCTGGAACGCGGCTTACTGAAAAGGAGAAAATCCGTATCACCTGGTACAACGGTGGCTTGAAACCTGCGGATGGCAGCTCTCACGTTCCCAAGGACACCGCGCTGCCAAGCAGTGGATCACTCATAATCGGAGAAGAGGGAACGATCGTACTGCCACACTACAAAGAACCCATCTTTTATCCGGAAGAAAAGTATCCTCAAGGCAGCATAGAAGCAGCGGAGGACCTGAGTCATTATCACGGATTCGTGGACGGATGCCTTTCGGGTGTGCAGCCAAGTGACGGCTTCGACTACGCGGGTCCCTTGACTGAGGCGGTGCAGCTCGGAAATATCGCCCAGCGGTTCCCGAAGAAATCGCTTCTATGGGATGCCGAATCTCTTCGCTTTACGAACCATGAAGCCGCTAATAAATTTGTATCCAAGAAATACCGCAGTGGATGGAGTATCAAAGCGGTGAGTTGAGGGTCTAATATTCACCCGAGAGGGATCTGCTTTTCATTGATTTGAGAGCCTCTTGCTGTAAGAGGCGTCTCAGGCTTTGATCGATCCGATGTCAGATTGTGTGGAAGGGTAAGGCTAGCGGATCGTTTCCCGATCGAACGCTCCTACATCCCAGATCTCAATTTTCTCTGAAAATGGTATTGACGTTTGTTGAAACGGGATCTCAATAGCGGTGGTAATGAGATTCAGTATCGTTTACTATGATTGCTTGCCCGTTTAAAGCCCCTACGGAAACAACGGTTTGCTTGATGGGATCCGTCGAGCTCAAGCGCCGTCGCTTCGATTTGCGCGAAGGATTGTCGTACTCGATCGGCCAAATGCTTGGGGGAGGAGAGCGCCAATCGCTTGCCTGGCCCTTTGGTTCGTTCTCACAAATTGTTTTCATCCGTAGAGGCAGCCTTTCGATTTCCATTCCTGATTTCGGCTCGAGCACTGTTTCCTCGGGAGAGTGGTTTCTCGTCTCGCTAAAAGGGTGGCAGGGGAATTGCGAGTTGTCGGGTGATTTGGAATTCATTGCGATCGATTGTTCCGAGGAAATATGGCGGAGCTTTGCGACCGAATGGGACGCCCTGTCGCATACGAAAAAAGCCTGTTTCGGATGCGCTCAAAGATCGGAAGCGATCTTCCTAAAAAACACGGTAAATCCCCGGTTGATGGAGCAGGTTAGCCGGCTGGCAGGGTACCAGGGAGCGACGCCTTTAGAGCGATTGCGCATTGAGGCGCTCACTCTTGAGTTGCTGGCCTCAGTTTTAGAGACGGATTCCCTCTCAAAATCTCCGAGTGCGGAGCCTTGCCTTCGCGAGGAAGATGAAGACGCCCTCGAGCTGGCGGCTGGCTACTTGGAAGATAACCTGGCGACCGATCATTCGATTGCCGCTTTGAGCCGTTGGGCGCGGCTGAACGAGTTCAAGCTGAAAAAAGGATTCCGAAAGCGTTTCAGTACGACCGTTTTCGGCTACCTGAAGCAGAAGCGGATGGAGCGGGCTAGGGAGCTTTTTACCGGTAGTCAAAAATCGGTGCTCGAAGTGGCGAACGCGGTTGGGTATTCCAATCCGAGCCACTTTGCTCGGGCCTTTCGCGAAGCGTTCGGGATGAATCCGAAGGAATTTGTAACCGGAGTCCGGTCATGAAATTGAAGAGCAAGAGTCTTTGCGGATTCAAGCAATCCGTAATTAAGGAGCATTTCGACGAGTTTCAGAGAATCGTCAGTTGTCCCCGTTACGTTTGTGGCAAGTGCGCCCGGGTGGCAGGCCAGAAGTGTTTTCTCTGCAAAGCGCGGAAGTTGGGCAAGTAACTGGAATTCGAATACTTAGTAGCAGGACGAGGGTGATCCTTCTTAAAAGGATAGGTGCCTGTTTTTTTAAGTAGGATCGTGTCCCAGATAAAAGCGTAAGCGGGCTCGTCCCATTTTGACGCTGGTGGTTCTAGGATCCTCGAACAGGAAATTGCTAGGCGGCCGAACCTCAACGCTTTCTGAAAAGCTAAGTTCAGGGTGAGCTTCAGTATGATTTTAAGAAAATCCCGCTCGGAGCGCTTATTATCC
>JAUHWE010000653.1 GCA_030424825.1 Verrucomicrobiia bacterium | reverse complement strand
GAAATAAAACAAATAGTCGACCTAATGAAAAAATCCGATCTTTCGGAATTCGCGGTCGAGGAAGAAAATTTTAAGCTGAAAATCAAGCGCGATACCGGCAAGGAAGCCCCTCCCCAAATCGTGAGTTACGCGACACCCGCGCCGGGTGCGGCGACTCCGCAGGCTCCCGCGCCAGCAGCTCCCGCCGCCGGCCCACCGCCGGCAGAAGACGATTCAGGGACCTACATTACGTCGCCCATGGTCGGTACGTTCTACGCGTCTGCTTCGCCGGAAAATCCTCCGTATGTAAATATTGGAGACACCGTTTCCAGTGACTCCATCGTTTGCATAATCGAGGCCATGAAAATCATGAATGAGATTCAGGCGGAACAAAGCGGCAGTATCGCAGAGATCCTAGTTGAGAATGGTCAACCCGTCGAATACGGCCAAAGGATCTTCCGGCTAAGCTGATCGCAACTCAATCGTTTTGCCTGAAAACTTTGTCAGCCCGCCATCGCTAGGCTGTCGTTTCACTTTTAAAACTCTCCCACATGCAGAAAGTACTCATCGCCAACCGTGGCGAAATCGCCCTCCGCATCGTCCGTGCGTGCCGCGAACTAGGCATTAAAACGCTCGCTGTCTATTCTGAAGCCGACGTGGAGTCTCTTCATGTCCAGCTTGCAGACGAAGCGATTTGCATAGGAGGTCCGCAAAGCTCAGAAAGCTATTTGAGAGCGGACCGAATTATTAGCGCCGCCGAAATCGCGGATGTTGACGCAATCCACCCCGGCTATGGATTCCTGGCCGAAAACGCTGATTTCGCCGAGCAATGCGAGTCTTGCAACATCAAATTCATCGGGCCATCCGCTAATGCAATCCGTAAAATGGGAGACAAGGCGGTTGCTAAAGAAACCGTCCAGAAGGTTGGAGTCCCCGTCTGCGGAGGTAGCGACGGAGTTATCGACTCCGAGAATGAAGCGATCGAAGTCGCTAAAAGAGTAGGCTATCCCGTAATGATAAAAGCAGTCGCGGGCGGCGGCGGCAAAGGGATGCGAATCGCCCACAATGACATTTCGCTAAGAAAAGAGTTTCACGTCGCTCGCAACGAGGCGGACAAGGCTTTCGGGAATGGCGATGTATTCGTAGAAAAATACATTGAGAACCCAAGACATATTGAGTTTCAGATATTGGCGGACCAGCACGGCAACGTCATCCATCTGGGAGAACGCGATTGCTCCATCCAACGTCGTCACCAGAAGCTGATCGAGGAAGCTCCGTCTCCTTTCGTTGACGCCAAACTGCGCAAGCGGATGGGGGAAGCCGCAGTCAATGCGGCACGCGCGGCGGACTATGAAGGAGCCGGCACCATCGAGTTCCTCGTAAATGCCAAACGCGAGTTTTTCTTCCTCGAAATGAACACTCGTATTCAGGTCGAGCATCCCGTCACGGAAGAAGTCACGGGGGTGGACCTCATCAAGCAACAGATTCTCATAGCTAGCGGCGAGGCCCTAACGCTCACCCAGGACGAGGTCCAATACAACTATCACGCGATCGAGTGTCGCATCAACGCTGAAGACCCCGCTCGCAATTTCGCTCCAAGCCCAGGCTGCATCGACCTCTACTACGCGCCCGGTGGCCATGGAGTCCGTGTGGATTCACACGCCTATGGCGGCTACGTCATACCGCCGTACTACGACAGCATGATTGGCAAACTAATCACCTACGGACGCACCCGCGAAGTGGCCGTCCAGCGCATGTATCGGGCTCTGAGCGAATATATCATCAGAGGCGTCAAAACAACGATTCCCTTGCAAAAGGCAATAATCAGCGATCCCAAATTCCAAGCGGGCGAGGCCACCACCGCTTTCATGGAGGATTTTATGGCCCGAAAGCCCAAATTTGACTGATTCCAGACGATAAGAGACGATGGCGACAGAAGATTTTCAGTAAATCGCCTCTTCCCTTGAAACAATTTCCTTTCTGTACCATTCTTAATAGTAGCAATATCCGCGAACCAGTGGTCCTCAACGCACTTTCGGCGGATTTACGAAACAAACTTTTTTAAAATCACATCTCTGCAAAATGGAATCTCAAGAAAGCACCATTGAAACCGGCGACATCACAGAAGGCTCGCTCGGTGAAATTAAAGTAAACCACACGGTTGTATCAACAATCGTCAAGATGGCAGCCATCAACGTGCCGGGCGTACTCGCTGTTGGAGGGAACTTTGTAGAGAACTTCATCGCCCAGATCTCGAGCAAGGAGTCCGACAAGGGAGTCCGCGTTTCCGAAGACGAGGCAGGAAACTACCAGATTGAGATACGTGTTTTCATGGAATACGGCGTCGAACTGGCTAAAACGGCGGAAAGCCTGCAAATGATTGTCGCCAAACAGGTGACCAACATGACCGGCAAGCCCGTCGCAAACGTGGATGTGATCATCGAGGGCGTCAAAATGGCGGACGACGAGAACGATAAGAAAAAAGACGACGAGAACGACTAGCCCTAACCGATAGAGAGCGCCTGGTATGCCCGAACTCATTGAACAGGCGAACGACCTGATCGAATCGATGTCCCCCTACACGATCATCGGTATCTTTGTCGCTTTTATTCTCGTGATTATCGGACTTCGGCAAACCCTGAAAAAGCCCACCGCTCGGCTGACAGCATTCTCGAGCGCGACAGGGTCCGTACTCGTATCACGAAAAGCGCTTCAAGACCTCATACGTCAAGCGTGCCTCAAAGACGAGTCGGTCGAAGCCGCCCGTCCAGTAGTAAAGATCGTCGGCGACCAAATTAGTACGAACGTAACGCTTCGCCTCACCAGGCCAGATCACTTGAGAGAAACGAGTGAACGGCTACAGACCCGCATTTCTGAGCTTTTGCAAAAATCGCTCAGTTTCGAGCAAATCGGTCCTATCGAGATCATGGTAACAAGCTTTGGCAAAAGCGACGTAGACGAGCTGCCGGCGACCGAAACGGAAACCCTCCTGGAACTAAATCCCAGTGGAGGTGAATCCATTCTAGAGCCAAAAGCTCCGGCCCTTTCGAGTCCGAAAGAGGATTCTCCCGCTAATCCAACGAAAAAAGAGCAGTAGAGCCCTCTCAACCTCATGTTGGAAAAGAGCCAGCTTCGCTCCGCACATTTTTACGGCATA
>JAUHWE010000652.1 GCA_030424825.1 Verrucomicrobiia bacterium | reverse complement strand
GAAATCGAGCTCCGAAACCAATTTCCTTTCTCGCCTCGAGATCCAATGCCCGATGGGCGAGCCCCTAGATTGTCAGAATGACAACTCGTAATTATTGTAGGAGCATTCTGGGCACGACTCTCCTCTCGAGACATCCCCTTTTCTTACAGAGTATAAGTTTCCGCATCTAACACAGTGAAAGACTTTCCGACGTCGGTTCGCCTCGAAATTAATTCGATCTCTACGATCGTAGAAAAACCATAGCAGCGTTAGCCCAACTAAAGCCGATCCGGTGTATATGATCAGAAAGTAGGTGAATGCTTGCATTGGGAGTGACTAATGAAAAATGCGTCCCTCAAAAAGAAGAACGCATCAAGTAAATTTCAATTACAGTAAAGGACTCCTAGCCCTTTTTATCTGCCTCTTCTTCGCCAGAAGCTTCCGATTCTTCAGGAGCTTCCGCCTTGGTTTCTTCGACAACTTCTTCCTCAGCCGGTGCTTGTTCCTTCACTTCGGAAGCGTCTTCCTCGACTGCAGCTTCTTCTGCTACGGATGCTTCTTCTTCGACAGCTGGTTTAGCAGCCTTCTTCGATTTGGCTTTAGGCTTACTTTTCTTTCCGTAGCCTTCATCATCAGCATCGATCAGCTCAATCAAAGCCATTTCAGCCGCATCGCCGCGACGCGTACCTAACTTGTAGATACGAGTATAGCCTCCATTGCGCTCACGGAATTGCTCCACTTTCTCCTCGAAAAGCTCATGCACCGCGCCAGTATCGCGAACCCTTGAAATTGCCAAGCGGCGATTGTGCAGACTTCCTTTTTTCGCAAGCGTGATCACTTTCTCCACGAAAGGACGAAGCGCTTTCGCTTTTTTCAAGGTCGTCTTGATTTTCCCATGAGTAATGAGAGCAGTTGAAAGATTTGCGAGAAGAGCTTCGCGATGCTCTTTTTTGACGCCGAGTTGATTGCTATGCTTGCGGTGACGCATGGCTTAAATAGTTTCCTTTATTTTTATCTCTTTCGACTATAGTTCCTTCTTCATATCGAGAAGGCGTTCGTCAAATTTCATGCCTAGAGAAAGGCCGAGAGATTCTAGTTTATCTTTAATTTCGTTTAGAGATTTCTTTCCGAAGTTACGGTATTTAAGCATTTCCTGCTCACTCTTCATGGCGAGCTCTCCCACCGTCGTAATATTCGCGTTGTTCAAGCAATTCGCCGCACGTACCGATAGTTCGATCTCATTGACACTCATATTGAGTAGCTTGCGAAGCTTGTTTTGCTCTTCGCTTACTTCCGCGCCTTCGTCCTCGAATTCGTAATTCTCATCGGATACATTATCGAACACGTCGAGGTGATGCTTAAGAATCGCTCCCGACTGCTTCAAAGCGTCGTCTGGAGTGATTCGGCCATCCGTCCAAATCTCCAGAATTAATTTGTCGTAATCCGTTATCTGCCCTACGCGAGTCGCTTCAACCGAGTACTTTACCAGGCTTACGGGACTGTACAATGTATCGATTGGAATCACCCCAATTGGCTGATCTTCGTTCTTGTTGTCTTCACCTGGGCAATACCCGCGTCCGACACCAATTTCGAGTTCAGCGGTAAACTGCATCTCACGATCCAAAGTGCAAATCACTTGATCAGGGTTCACGACCTCTACGTGTTGGTCCGCCTGAATATCAGCAGCCGTGATGGGACCGGAACGATTGACGTTAATCATCAACTTCGTACCTTCCCGATTGTGGCAGATGAGCAATACCCTCTTTAGATTAAGAACGATGTCCGTCACGTCTTCGACAATACCGTCGACGCTTTGAAACTCGTGGCTAACACCATCGATCTTAATTGAAGTGATACCCGCTCCTTCGATGGAGCTGAGCAATACGCGCCTCAACGAATTGCCAATAGTATGCCCATAACCGGCCTCGAAAGGCTCGGCAATAAACTTGGCATAAGTAGTCGAGGAACCTTCCTCTACTTTCACGAGACGATTGGGGAGTTCGAACTTTCCGATACGTTTTGGCATTTCGCGGTATGGTCTGAGTACGGCTGAGTGAGAATCTGAAAAATAAACGCTAATTAGAAGCGGCTGTAGAATTCTACGATGAGCTGTTCGTTAATGGTCGGTTCCATCTCTTCGCGAGCGGGAAGCCGATTCACCACGCCCCGGAAGGCCTCATCATTGCGAGTCATCCAATCCGGTACGTTACGCAAGCGAGTCGCTTCCAGATTTCGAGTGGCAAGCTGACGAGAAGATGTCCCATTCCGGACTTCGATCTCATCTCCAGGCTTCACCTGAAAACTAGGAATATCTACTTTTTGCCCGTTCACACGGATATGGCCGTGGTTTACAAATTGGCGGGCCGCTTGACGAGATTTGGTAAACCCAAGCAAATAAACAACACTGTCTAGCCGAGTCTCCAATAGTTGAAGAAAGATCGTACCCGTAACGCCGCGTTGGCCCTTGGCCCGATCGAACGTGCGACGGAATTGCTTCTCCATCAATCCATACATGAAACGCAGCTTTTGCTTTTCGCTAAGACCGATCGAGTACTCAGAGTGCTTGCGACGTAGACGCGGGCCGTGCTGTCCCGGGGGATAGGCACGCTTCTCCAATGATTTATGGTTGCCGAAAATGGGCTGACCAAAACGTCTGCTGATTTTTACTGTTGGTCCGGTATAGCGAGCCATGGATCTTGTATATAAAAGTTATTGAATGAAATTTAGCCAGTACAGCTATTAAACACGACGACGCTTTGGCGGTCGACACCCGTTATGCGGAATTGGTGTGGTATCCACGATAGAAGCGATTTCCAAACCAAGGGATTGAAAGGCGCGAATCGCAGAATCACGGCCCATTCCCGGCCCTTTGACATGGATGATTACTTCCTTAAGGCCATGTGACATCGCGGCCTTGGCAGCGTTTTGCGTGACCACTTGAGCGGCATACGCCGTAGACTTACGTGATCCGCGAAAATTCATTTTGCCCGCACTCGCCCAGGAAATCGTGTTCCCTTTGGTGTCTGTAATCGTGACGATGGTGTTGTTAAAAGTCGCACTTACTTTCGCGATACCCGTCGTGACGTTTTTACTACCCTTAGCCTTGCGGATCTTGAGTTCTCCAATCTCCTCTTTGAGAAGATCCTGAGCAGTCGGC
>JAUHWE010000025.1 GCA_030424825.1 Verrucomicrobiia bacterium | reverse complement strand
ACGGGAATCAGCTCGTCATCAACAAGAAAGTCAAAATTATCATCTTTGACGCCATCGGAAACGTAATCAAATGAAACGAATTTCACTCACTCTCTCAATCGCGATATTCGCTTCAAGCTGGCTATTAGGGCAAGACGAGCCTGCAACCGAACCGACGGAAGGAACGCCAAGCCAACCACCGGTAGAGCAACCCGGTCCAAAGCCCTTCATTTCCGACAAGCCGCTGGTACAAACCGAGATTGAAGCGGAAAGCCTTCGCGCCGAGATCACCGAGGAAAAGGGCTACCTGATCGGAGTCGGAAGCGTGAGAATGGTTGCCACCAATCTGGAAATTACCTGCAACCAAATCGAGGTCTTCACCGACGTTAAAGACAAGGATGGCAACGACACCATCGGCGACATCAGCTCGATCAACCAAATCATCGCAACCGGAAATGTCCGGATTGTGCAGGATCAGCGGACCGCGACGGCCGGGCTCGCCGAAGTCTACCCGAACGAGGACTTCATCCTCCTGGATAAGAACCCTATTCTATATCAGGGGGCCATTACGATTGATGGAACCGGTGCCCAGTTGAAGATACACCGAGGTAATGGCCGGGTCGAATGGATTGGGGATCCCAACAACAAGATCCATATTTCCGCGCCTCCACTGAAGGACCTCGGCTTCGAGAAAGACGAGGAAACCATTGTCCCGGGAACGGGCCCTTCCTCCTCAGAACCCGATACCAGCAGTGATTCGGAAAGCAACGACTCCGAAAAGTCAGCAGAGGACAGTAAAAAACCCAAACGGGGCAAGAACAACTGATGAGCGAGGTCGAGCAGGAGGAACCTAAACCGGTAGAAGAAGAGCCGGAAAAAGAGCCCAACATGATCGAGGCGCGTGGCCTCGTTAAGACCTATGGGACCAAGACGGTTGTCAACGGAGCCAGCCTCGATATCGGAACGGGCGAAGTGGTCGGACTACTGGGTCCCAACGGGGCGGGTAAAACCACGACCTTCTACATGATCGCGGGACTGGTCGAAGCGACGAGAGGATTCGTGCTTCTGAACCGGAAAACGATCACCCACTTGAAAGTCCACCGCCGGGCTCGACTGGGAATTGGCTATTTGCCTCAAGAGCCCAGTGTTTTTAGAAAACTCACCGTTTGGCGTCAACGCAAAGCGCTCATTGAGAGCCAGCTTTCCGATCTCGGCCTCAGTTCCCTCGCCAAACAGAAAGCGTATACCCTTAGCGGCGGGGAACGGAGACGGCTCGAGATCGCCCGCTGTTTAGTGACTCAGCCAGAATTCGTCTTGATGGACGAACCCTTTGCCGGAGTCGATCCAATCAACGTGGCGGAAGTCCAAAAGATTGTACTGGCCCTGAAGAAGCGAGGTATCGGGATCCTTATTACGGACCACAATGTTCGAGATACGCTCGCGATTGTGGATCGAGCCTACCTCATTCATGAAGGAAAGGTGCTGGCAAGCGGCGACCGCGATTTCCTGATCAATGACCCCAAAAGTCGGAAACTCTATCTCGGCGAAAATTTCAACATGTAGACTGGGCGACTTGAGCCCAGCATTTGTCGCAAAGGTTTTGCTTATCTCACCTCCAATAGAATAGCGTCTCTCCACGATAACGTTTCCCCTTATGACCAGCGCTAAACCGATCAAGAAAATCGACAGTCTCTCCATTCGGGACTTTCTCGAGAGCTACGGAGACCACTTGAAACTTGAACTCGTTGCCGGGAAGCGGGGGATAAGAAGAGTCATTCGGGAAGGGAGTGTAAACCGACCCTCGCTTGCCTTGACTGGATTTTTCAAGTATTTCGCCAACAAGCGACTCCAGGTCTTAGGCGCATCCGAGATGACTTATTTGCGGAGCCTCGACAAAGAGACCCAGAAGCAAAGGCTCTCGGAACTCATCGACCAGTCAATCCCTTGCATCGTAATCGCAAGAAACTACCTGCCGCTTCCCGTCATGAAGGAAATCGCCGAAACGCGAGGATTGCCCATCCTTCGCACGTCGATGATTACGATGAACTTCATCAACGCAGCGACCCTTTCCCTTGACGCCGCCTTCGCTCCCTCCACTTCGGAGCACGGTACGATGATGGATATCAAAGGGATGGGAACGCTTATCCGAGGGTCGAGCGGTATCGGAAAAAGCGAGTGCGCGCTCGCGCTTATCGAACGGGGCCATAGTATCGTGGCCGATGATCTCACCCGTATTCGTTTACTGGATGAGCGAGAATTGATCGCCTCAAGCATGGAGCTAAATCAGGGCTACATGGAATGCCGAGGAATCGGAATCATCAACGTCGGCGAAATGTTTGGCGTCCGTAGTATTCGTCCTGAAAAACGGATCGACCTCGTCGTCTCTCTAATGGAGCTGACCCCGGACGTAGAGGAGGACCGCACCGGACTCGACCAGGACTACTTCACGATTCTCGGAATCGATGTTCCCCATATCGAAATCTATGTCCGACCCGGCCGCGACATCGCTCGAATCGTTGAAGTCGCATCGATGGTACAAGCTCTGAAACGACTGGGGCACGATCCCGCCAAAGATTTCAATGATCGCCTAATCGAATTGATGTCCGTCAATAAATAGGCCCTTCCAGAAAATATTTTTTTGCGAAATTTTTAGTTCGAAACTGCGTATTTATTTTTCCAATTCAATGGCAACTAACACGATTTCAAAATCCCTATTCGCCTTAAAGGGCTTATTTCTAGAGGGTTCCACCCGAGGTAATAATCCAGGAGCGACGCAAGTTATTTGCGAAAAAACTTATCCGCACGAAAATGTTAATAACTTGTCGAAAACTAGGGCTTGAGATATACGATTCACTTTACGTTACTGTTAATAGATTTCACTTTATAACGCATCTCACATCCTCTGTTTTCATCTTGTCTTCCAAATTCGAACACACCGCCGCAAATCTTCCGTTAACTTCCTAAATTACAACGACTTGAAAAGTTCTCCCACACTAAGACACACTCAAGCACGTTACTCAATTTTTGTTGTGGCCCAATTCCTCGGATTCCAAGTTAGAAACAACCGCTGCGATGCGATCCTTCAAATGATGTGAATAACCATCAACGTTTCTAACTATTTCAATGTCAAAGGTCACCGAGCCCACACAAATTTGGGAAAAAGTAAAAGCCGAGTTATCGGAATTGCTCCCCCGCGATATCTTCGAAAGCTGGTTTGTTTCCGTGGAGTGCTTGAGCACAGAGGAGAACGCTGTCGTCCTCCAAGTGCCCAACGAGTTTTCCGCAATTTGGATCAACGACAACTACTTGGATCTTCTCTCAAAAGCCTTTCAAAGGTTCTTGGGCTATCCCGTAACCATCTCGCTGCAAAACAATCCCACGGAAGAGGACCATGCTCGCGAAAAGTCTCGCCACACAGCTGCTGCGAGATCCGACTCTCGCACGAATCCAGCTAGCGGAGACAAAAAAAGCCGCGTTGCGATCGATGCCAGTCTCAACCGTAGAAACACTTTCGAGAATTTTGTCATTGGCTCAAATAGCCAATTGGCCCATGCGGCCGCCATCGCGGTTGCTCACGCTCCAGCGGGCGCCTACAACCCCCTGTTTGTCTACGGAGAGACCGGCCTCGGCAAGACGCACCTCATGCATGCCGTGGGTCATCACATCCTCCTTAACAAACCGGATGCCCGAATCGCGTACCTCTCTTCCGAAAAGTTTACGAATGAATTCATCTCCTCCATTCAGGAGAACACCCTAACGCGTTTTCGCAAACGGTACCGCAAGGTTGACGTGCTGCTGATTGACGATGTCCAGTTCCTCAGTGGCAAAGAACGGATTCAGGAAGAGTTCTTCCACACCTTCAACGAACTCTTCGAGCAGCAAAAGCAGATATTTCTTTCCAGCGACCGTCCCGCCAACGAAATCGCAAAGCTCGAAAGCCGACTCGTATCCAGATTCCAATGGGGGCTGGTGACCGACATCCAGGCTCCCGACTTTGAGACCCGTGTCGCCATCCTGCGCAAAAAAGCCGAGCAGCATAATTTTAAGGTGCGGGATGAGATCATCAATTTCATCGCCGAACACATCGTCAAAAACATACGCCGACTCGAAGGGGCCCTGATCAAAGTATGCAGCTACTCCTCGCTGACAGGGAACCCGCTCGACATATCCACTTGCGAAATGCTCTTAAGCGACGTCCTCATGGAAGCAGCCAAGCAGCAGCTCACCATCGACACGATACAGAAGAAAGTCGCCGAATACTTCGAACTACGCCATTCAGACATGCTCAGCCGCAGGCGGCCTAACCACATTGCCGTCCCCAGGCAGATCGCCATGTATCTGAGCCGGGAACTCACCAAGCACTCGCTACAGGAAATCGGCGAGTCTTTTGGAGGTCGCGATCACGGTACAGTTATCCATGCCTGCCGGCAGGTTGAAAATTTGGTAGACCAAGACGACACCGTTCGCCACAGCGTCGACTACCTGAAAGCCCAGCTTTCAAGATAGAGCTGGACCTATGCGTCTTATAAGACCTATTGGTTCAATAAGTCCTACACTACCATGAATCTCAGCGACGAACAAAAGCAGATAATAGCCCAACACCTCGCCGATGGAGAATCCATCGCGGACATCCAACGGCTCGTTAACAGTGAATTCGGCGTTGCGATGACGTTTATGGAAACCCGGTTTCTCCTCGACGACCTCAACCTCGAACTGAAGAAAGAAGAGCCGAAGCCAGATCCTGCAGAAACAGTGAAACCGGAAGAAGCTATTTCTGAGACTTCCGACATCGCAGACTCTAACCTCGGAACCGGCACAGTTACCGTTGAAATTGACAAGATCGTGCGCCCTGGCTCGGCCATCAGCGGCACGGTCACATTCTCAGACGGAGTGACCGCCAAATGGTATGTCGATCAAATGGGTCGACTCGGGCTGGATCCTAGCCAAGAAGATTATCAACCCTCTGAAAGTGATATCCAGGCTTTCCAGATGGAGCTTCAAGCAAAGATGCAAGCTCCCGGGCTCTAGCTCGATTTACCCTTTTCGATCTTATCGAACAGGTCTGCCTCGCTAAGAACCTCTACCCCTAAGCTCTCCGCCTTGGTCAGTTTCGAGCCAGCGGACTCTCCGGCTAGCAAGAAGGTTGTCTTCTTGCTTACACTTCCAGCGACTTTACCGCCTTTGCTTTCGATCAAGGCTTTCGCCTCGTCCCGTTTCATCGTTGGCAAGGTACCCGTAATGACAAAACTCATACCTTCAAAAATGGCCTCGCTGCGATCAATCATCTCGGGAGCGGTGGGGCTCATTCCCAACTCAAATAGCGATTCGACGATAGAGGCATTCGCTTCGCTTTTGAAATAAGCGACGATACCCTGAGCGGTTTTCTCCCCAATGCCGTCAATTTCAACCAGCGTTTCGACATCCGCCTCCCTAAGGCTGGCGACCGAGCCAAAATGCTTCGCTAAATCTTTCGCAGCAGTAGCCCCCACCTGCGGAACACCGAGTCCGTGAAGCAATCGCCACAGCTCTTTCGTTTTACTCTGCTCAATCGCAGCCATTAAGTTCTGGGCAGATTTTTCGGCAAATTTCTCGAGCGAGGCGATCTGGTCGTAGGTTAAACGATAGATATCCGAGATATTGGATACCAGAGAACACTCAACCAATTGGTCCACAACGGCCTCTCCCAAGCCTTCAATGTCCATGCATTGACGAGAAGCAAAGTGCTGCAGTCTCCCCTTTATCTGGGCGGGGCATTCTGCATTTACGCAGCGAAGCGCCACTTCGCCTTCCAACTTCTGCGTTGGGGCGCCGCATTCGGGACAGGATTCCGGAAAAACAAAGGGGAGGCTATCGCTAGGACGTTTTTCGAAAACCACCCGGATTACCGCAGGGATAATTTCGCCCGCCTTTTCCACAATCACGGAATCCCCGATTCGAACGTCCTTCCGCTGCATCTCCTCTTGATTGTGCAGGGTCGCCCGTGAAACCGTCGTACCCGCAAGCTGCGTCGGTCGCAGTTCCGCCACTGGAGTCAATACGCCCGTGCGTCCTACCTGAAGCGTAATCCCTTCAAGAATCGTTTCCGCTTGCTCGGCCGCAAATTTGAAAGCGATCGCCCATCGGGGCGCTTTTGAGGTCTTGCCCAACTGGTCCTGCTGATCCAGACGGTCAGTTTTCACCACCGCTCCGTCGGTCGGGTACGGGAATTGGTCGCGCAGTGAGTCTAGCTCGTTGATCGCTTGCCAGGCTTCATCCGCGCCGCGTACTTTCCAAATTCGTTCCCCAACCGGAAACCCCCAATCGGTAAGCGTTTGATTAAACTCAGACTGAGCCGACACCATCTCAGGTTGGCAGAAGCCAAGCCCGTACAGGACGATGTTCAGTTTCCGCCTCGCCACTTCATTGCGATCGAGCATCTTGACCGTTCCCGCCGCCAAGTTCCGCGGGTTCTTAAACTCGTCCAGCCCGGCCGCGCGGCGCTCGGCATTGATGCGGTCAAACTCGTCATTGCGCATGTAGATTTCTCCTCGGATCTCGATAATCTCTGGGAGACCCGTTCCTTTCAGCTCGCCGGGCAACTCGTCGATGAACAGGGCATTTGCCGTAATATCGTCGCCCTCGGTCCCATTCCCGCGAGTCACCGCTCGGACTAGCTTACCGTTCTCGTAAGTAATACTGACCGCAACCCCGTCAATCTTCGGCTCGACCACGAAGGCGACGGAATCGAACTCCAAGGCTTTTTCCACTCTTTCTACGAACGCATAAAATTCATCTTTCGAATACGTATTGTCCAGGCTCATCATGGGCTGCCGATGTACGTAGGATTCAAACCCTTCCACCAAGTCATCCCCCACGCGCATCGTGGGAGAGTCGCCTGAAGCCCATTCCGGGTGGGCCGCTTCAAGCGCTTCTAAATCACGCTTTAGCTGATCGTATGCCTGGTCCGATATTTCAGGATCCGCCTGGCGATAGTAGAGCTCATCGTGTTTCTCGATCTCTTTTCTAAGAGCTCGGATCTCAACCTCAACCTGCACGTCCTTCATTGGAGCCCATTCAAGAGTTTCGATCAGCAGAGGCAAGATCTGGTTGCGAACCTGTTTGGGTCTAGCAACACGACCTTAAGACTGAATCCCATTCAATTTAATCCGCTTTATCCACTCGGCCCCGAATCAAATCGAGAAAACGCGTTTCTAAAACGCGTCGATAAAGACCCCATGAGCGGTAAACCCAAATGGCGACGATCGCCCCCGCCCCATCAGCAACAATGTCCAGCGCATCCGAGGATCGAAGTGGATTGTAATACTGTATCCACTCGTCCACTATTCCGTACAAGACAGTCAAAAAGAAGGCTAATGCGAATCGCCGGGTGGACTGCAAAGAACCCGGTGTCGAACGAAACCAAAGCGTAGCCAGCAATCCAAAAACGAAGAAATGGGCCAACTTGTCAAAATTGACAATATCCGGGCCCTGGGGGCTCCCTTCGTCAAAACTCGACGCCCAGGCAATCGTCGCCAGCAAAGCGATGGGAGGAATCAGGAAACGAAAGGAAAGTGGAAGTCGAGCTTTCACGCCAGGTGAACGGATTCCAACAGAGTAGTGAAAAATGGTCGGGCCACCGAGATTTGAACTCGG
The DNA here is from genome assembly GCA_030424825.1 of Verrucomicrobiia bacterium. GTDB lineage: Bacteria > Verrucomicrobiota > Verrucomicrobiia > Opitutales > Opitutaceae > Pelagisphaera. The sequence continues at coordinate 8,134 of JAUHWE010000025.1, read as the reverse complement.
GACCTCTTGTCCCCCAGACAAGCGCGCTACCAAGCTGCGCCATGGCCCGACTATAAAGGAAAGGCTGGAGAACTTGGGGAGCTCTCGATTCGATTTCAAACGCTTTTTTCGCAAAGCGGTATTTATTTAGAGTTGAAACCTTAATCAGCTGAATTTGACTTGCTTCCAATTGAGCAGGGAGGCATACACCTCTCTCCTCTTTCAAAGGATGCCCAGGTGGCGGAATTGGTAGACGCGCCTGACTCAAAATCAGGTTTCTTCGGAAGTGGGGGTTCGATTCCCCCCCTGGGTACCAACTAAAACAAGCCGCAAGTCGCGGTCTTTTTTTGGGGCACAATGGGAGGGAAGCAAACCCGGTCGATCGTCAGAGCGTAGCGAAGATGGGCAATACGAAGCATAGGGCCGCAGTTCTGAATCCGCTTAGCGGATGAAACGTCAAGGATCCCCAACGAAGCTTAGGATTCCACGGCCAGCCTTCTTACCCCTACAAAGCCGTTCTACTTTAAAAATCTCAACTTCCTATATATCAGATAGTTACGGGATTTTTTAAATTTATTGCCCAAAAACTTTTTAATTTTTGAACGTTAGGCCCCTAGCTCCGTCTATCTTATCGTATTTAAAAGGGTTTTATTCATTTTCGTATCTAGTTTGTAGTTTGATAAGTCGAAAAGGCGCCGCTTAGCGGCGCTTTTTTGTTGCCCAGATCTTCCCCTAATTCCGTGCATTCAGGATCCGAAATATTTTTCTGCCAAAATCTAAGAATTTCTTTGAACGTTTCTCTCCTTAGAGCGCCTACCGTAGGAAGAAGAGGAAGTAGTAGTTTTTTCTTAATTCTGGTTTGTAGTTTGATAAGTTAGAAAGGGTCCCGCTTAGCGGGGCCCTTTCCTTTTGTACGATCGCTTCTGGAAATAGCCTTCAAACGCATTTCAAATTGCTCGATGCCCACCCGAGCGTAATGCTCTCGAAATGCCTGACTTTCGGAGTTATTGTCCCCATCTAACTCAAGACTCACCCATCATCACGCTTTCCGCCGATGAATCGCATCATCTGATTTCGGTCAATCGAGCCCGACTAGGAGATCCAGTAGTCGTTTTCGACGGCTCGGGGAACGAATGGCTCGCAGAAATTTCCAATGCCGACAAACGGGAGACTCGCCTGGAAGGCCGCATTTTTAAAAAGCACCCCACGCCGCTTCACAGGATCGCTCTCGCCCAGTCGATTCCAAAATCAAAAGGCCTTGAGAACATCATCCGCAAAGCAACCGAGCTGGGAATCCAAGAGGTTTATCCTTTGATTTCCGAACGCACTGAAGCGAAAATTCGCAGCGGCAAAGAGAATTCCAAGAACGAGAAATGGCTGACAATCGCCATTGAAGGGGCCAAACAGTCGGGTAATCCTTTTCTCCCTAAGATTCATCCGGTCCAGTCTTTGGGTAGCTTTTTGAAGGCAAGTATCCCCTTTCAACTGAAACTCATCGCATCGCTGGAAGCGGACAGCCTCCCCTTCCACGAACACATCGAAGCGGCAAACCTTACGTCGAACGCGTCAGGGGTATTTCTAGTCGGGCCTGAGGGCGACTTCTCGGAGACAGAGTATGCGCAAATTCGACAGGCCGGATTTCGTCCCATTTCCTTGGGGCCCTATGTTCTGAAATGCGAAACTGCAGCGATCAAAGCATTGAGTATTCTGCAGTATGAAATGGAAAAGCTCAATCCGGTATAGCCAACGCGGACTACCAAATCATCAAACCGCCCGCGTAGGTGAATCCTGCCCCGACTGAGCAGAAGATAATCTTGTCACCCTCCTCAAAGATTCCCTCTTCCGCTGCCCAGCCTAAAGCCATGGAAACGGAGGCGGCGGACGTATTCCCATACTTTCCGACGGTCACAATAAATTTCTCATAGGAAATGCCCACGCGTTTGCTCACCGCTTTGAGTATCCGCGCGTTAGCTTGATGCGGAACAATCCAGGAAACATCTTCTTCGGAAAGTCCATGGCGCTTCATGGCTTTCTCGATGATGTCCGAAAACGCGAGCACCGCCCGTTTGAAAACGACTCCGCCATCTAATTGAATATAAAATGAGTCCAGGCTGTCACCAGGTTGCGGGATTGGATTCATTGCCCCGCCCCCTCTACGGCAAATGGCTTCCGTATAGCGCGAGTCGCCACTGAGTTCGTGCCGATAGAATCGGTGTCCCCCTTTTTGCGGTGTCATTACTGCAGCTCCCGCCCCATCACCAAAAAGAAATGCGGTTTCGTGGTCCTTGGAATTGGTAATCCGTGAAAGAATTTCCGCTGTAACCACCAGAGCGTTTTTCGCTGTACCCCCTAAAATGAACGCTCTTCCCACTTCCAACGCGTAGAGCCAACCGGAGCAGGCCGCGTTAAGGTCAAAGGCAAGCGCTTGTCCGATACCAAGCTCTTTGGCCAAAGCGCTGGCCGCTCCCGGAACCGGCTGGTCAGGAAGGAGTGTTGCCACAATCACCGCATCGATGTCGCTAACCGACATGCCCGCCATATCCAGCGCCTTGTTCGTCGCCTCCGTCGCCAAACTGGTCGCCGACTCTCCCTCACTAATTACGTAACGCTGCTGAATCCCCGTTACTTTCTCAATTTCTTCAGCCGTCTTCCCAGGAAACTCCTTAATAATCTCTTCATTGGAACGGGCATTCCTAGGAACCGCATAACCAATCCCGGCTACGCAAACGGTTTGGGATTCAAGTGAATCCCCACTCACTACGCTGGTTGCACTTGTTTCCGGCGAGTCTGCACCTTGGTAACGCGACATATCGTCCCCGGTCACGCGGCCTCCGGGACCGGTGCCAACGATATCAGTAATTGTATCCGGATTCAAACCACGCTCAACCGCAATCTTTCGTGCACGGGGAGTCCAACGAATGGCGCCTTTTTCCGTAGACGCCACGACCGTCTTCGAAGCCGGACTGGTAGCCGTCGCTAATTCCGCCAGCGGCGCTACCAGATTCTGCTTCGATTCGGAAGTCGGAATAGATTGCGTATCCGGTTTTCCTGATTCTTTCTCCGGATCCACTGACAAGTGGCTCAAAGAAGCGTCTTCCGTTTCAATCCGTAGAAAAGGAGTGCCCACTTTGAGAATATCACCCGCTCGGCAGCAAATCTCGCGAACGATCCCGTCGCAGGGAGACTCGAAATCGAATATCGATTTGTCGCTTTCTAGCTCCGCCAGCTTTTCGCCTTTGGCGACCGATTTGCCCGCTTCACAAAAAAGATCGATCAATGTAATTTCGTTAACCGTCGCCCCCATCGAAGGGATAGGAACTTCTATCAGCAACTTCGCCATGATGAATTTTTGTTTATCTTAGCACTCTCGGTTTTTAGGCAGAACTCTCTTCAGTCACTTTAAGCTAAGCTCTCTTACGAGCCAGACTCGCTTGCACAAACGCCTTGAACAACGGGTGCGCCTTGTTGGGTTTCGATAGAAATTCCGGGTGGGACTGAACCGCCAAAAACCAAGGATGGTCCTCGAGCTCCACCATTTCCACCAAATCTCTTTTAGGGTTAACTCCGCTTACCTTGAGCCCGCCTTTCTCGATTTGCTCAACGTAATCGTTATTCACTTCGTATCGATGCCGATGTCGCTCACGAATGAATTCCTCACCGTACGCTTCAAATCCTTTCGTACCCGGCTTTACACGACACTCGTAGGAACCCAAACGCATCGTGGCTCCCTTTTCTACAATGTTCTTTTGCTCATCCATCATCGAAATGACCGGATGAGGAGTGGATTCATCCACTTCAAAACTGTTGGCAGCGTCTAGGCCAAGCACGTTGCGGGCAAACTCGATGACCGCAATTTGCAGCCCGAGACAAAGTCCGAAATAGGGAATCTTGTTTTCGCGAGCATACTTGACCGCAGCGATTTTTCCTTCAATGCCACGGTCTCCAAAACCACCGGGCACTAGAATGCCATGTAGCCCTTTGAGTTTGTTTAAGCCCTCCGGTTTCTCTAAGGATTCCGCATCCACTCGAACCACATTGATTGCGCAGTCATTTGCGATGCCGGCATGGGTCAGGGATTCGTATACCGATTTGTAAGCGTCTTGCAGCTCGATGTACTTTCCGACCACACCGATATCAACGCGTTCCGATGGCGACTTCAACCGCCGTACGATATCTATCCACACACTGTGTTCAATCGGAGGAGCTTCCAGTCCCAATAATTCAACTACAAGATCATCCATTTCCTCCCGCTGAAGGGCAAGAGGAAGCTCATAGATGGATGACTCCACATCCATTTCCTCGATAACCGCTTTGACTGGGACGTTACAAAATAAACTCAGTTTTTCGCGTATTTCGCGATCGATCGGATGCTCCGTGCGGCAAACCAGAATATCGGGCTGAATTCCAATTTCCCGCAGCTTGGCCACACTCTGCTGTGTCGGTTTAGTCTTCAGTTCGCCCGCTGCGTTTAGAAACGGCACGAGCGTTACATGGATGAAAATGACATTGCCACGACCCGCCTCCAGTGCGAATTGGCGCATCGCTTCGAGAAAGGGCAGCCCTTCGATATCGCCTGTGGTTCCACCGATCTCAGTGATCAGTACATCCACATCGTCGCTCGCCGCTCGGATTCGGGCTTTGATTTCGTTCGTCACGTGCGGGATAACTTGCACCGTCGCGCCCAGATACTCTCCCCGGCGCTCCTTCTGAATCACCGATTCGTAGATCTGGCCCGAGGTTAAGTTGTTGAACTGGCTCAGCTTCCCGGACGTAAACCGTTCGTAGTGACCGAGGTCCAAGTCCGTTTCGGCACCGTCGTCTAAAACATAGACTTCCCCATGTTGAAAGGGATTCATCGTCCCCGGATCAACATTGAGGTAGGGATCGAACTTCTGAATTCGAACGGTGACTCCCCTTTCCTCCAGCAGGGCGCCTAAGGAAGCGGCGGTCAGTCCTTTACCAAGCGAGGAAACCACGCCGCCCGTTACGAAAATATACTTCTTAGGCTTTTCTTTCTGCACTTCGACTGCCATGTGAAGGGAAAAGGGTTAAACAGGTCAACTAGGGAGTTTCCTAAATTCGAAATCTCTCTCACTCGCTAAGCGATAAAGAGCGTCCAGGCGGCAAAAGCGACCAAGGCAATCAGCAGGGCCGTCACCACGAGGACGATACCGAATTTTACAATCCGCCAAACAACGTAAAGCACACCCGCACCCACAACGATCAAGCAAGTCGTAACCAGCCAAGGAGGGTATAACTCTAGCAACTCGCGAACCTCGTCGATCAATTCTGTCATCGCCGGGCACACTACGCGATGCGCGTTCTACCCTTCAATCTCGAATTTTTGTTGCGCGTGGGAATGCAGACGATTTCGTCGACCCCATTGGCCTCCCCTGCCTATGCGGGGTGAGAATGGGCATAAAATGAGCACGCACGACTAATATGGCTAAGAAATATCACGTTTACGGAATGGGCAATGCCCTCGTCGACATCGTAACTGAGGTGTCCGATGAATTCTTCAAAGAGCATTCCATCGAGAAAGGGATCATGACTCTGGTCGACGAAAGCCGACAGCACCAGCTCACCAACGCGATCCACCTGCCCAGCGCCGACCGGCAATGCGGAGGTTCCGCCGCAAACACGATTATTGGAGCGGCTCAGTTTGGAGCGTCCTGCTTCTACTCGTGCAAGGTAGCCAATGACGAAATGGGAGACTTCTATCACAGCGATCTCACTTCCCACCATGTCAGCACTAATCTCTCTCCAGGAGCCCATGAGGAAGGTATCACCGGAAAATGCCTCGTGATGACGACGCCCGATGCCGAGCGAACGATGAACACGTTTCTGGGAATTACGGCGACCTACTCTGTCAAGGAGATCGACGAAGCCGCTCTCAAGGATTCGGAGTACCTCTATATAGAAGGATACCTCGTAACCGGCGAATCGAGTCTCCATGCGATGAAGGTGGCCAAAGGTCTGGCTGAGGAGCAGGGGGTCAAGACAGCGCTGACGTTCTCCGATCCGAGCATGGTCAAGTACTTCAAGGACCAGATGGCGGAAGTGGTTGGCTCCGGAGTCGATCTCCTATTCTGCAATGAAGAGGAAGCTATGCTGTTCACGGGGACTGAAACCATTTTCCAAGCGGTGGAAGCCTTGAAACGATTCGCTCAATCCTTCGCCGTCACGCTCGGCGCAAAAGGAGCCCTCGTTTTCGATGGAACGAATGAGATCAAAATCGAGCCCTTTCCAACTAAAGCCATCGACACCAATGGTGCAGGCGACCTCTTCGCGGGCGCGTTCCTGTACGCTCTCACTCACGGAAAATCCTATGCGGAAGCCGGACGGCTGGCGAGTCTCGCTTCCTCGAAAGTCGTATCCAAGTGGGGACCGCGCCTAGACGAAGACCAGGCGAAGGAATTGCATGACCACCTTTTTGGCTGATTCGCGGATTCGCCCGTTATCGCTATGGACGCCCCGCTAGACCCGATTCGAATCGCAATTGTCGGGGGCGGCGCTGCCGGAATTTTCGCCGCGATCTCCGCGAAGGAGGAAAATCCGGATACCCAGGTTTCCGTCTTCGAAAGATCGAACCGCTTTCTCGCTAAGGTAAAGGTATCCGGGGGTGGGCGGTGCAACGTCACCCATGCTTGCTTCGAACCCAAGGAGCTTGTCACTCGCTACCCTCGCGGGTCTAGAGAACTCCTGGGACCGTTCTATCGTTGGCAGCCTCAAGATACCGTGGATTGGTTCGCATCCAAGGGCGTCGCGCTGAAAACCGAAGACGACGGGCGAATGTTTCCGACAACGGATTCCTCACAAACGATTATCGACTGCCTACTTGACTCCGCTCGGAAATGCGGAGTTGAACTTCACGCGAAAACCGGAATAGACCGTGCCCAAGTTACAGATACAGGTGGGTTTCTTCTCAGCACTACGGCAAATGAAAACATCGAATTCGACCGGCTCATCCTCGCCACCGGTGGAGGGCGGGATTCCGTGGGTCACAAAATTGCCGTATCCATGGGGCACACGACTACGACACTGGCTCCATCGCTCTTTACTTTCCATATTAAGGATTCACGCATCGAAGGACTGCAGGGCCTATCCGTTCCCAACGCGGTGGCCACCTGCCCTTTCCTGAAGCTGTCTCAGAGCGGACCTCTACTAATAACGCACTGGGGAATGAGTGGACCGGCGATCCTCAAACTCTCGGCCTGGGGTGCCCGTGCCCTTGCCGATTGTAATTACAAATTCAATCTACAGATAAACTGGACGGGGACACTCGATTTGGAATCCGCAAAACAAGCGCTTTTGCAAGCGAAGCAGCGGAACGGCGCCAAGCAGATTGGTACAAATTCGCTTTTGGGCCTACCGCGACGCTTGTGGGACCGATTCTTGGAAACCGAGTCAATCGATCCAAAATCGAAACTCTCACAGGTTTCGAACAACCAATTGCACTCTATCGCCAGCCTCTGCGTAGCTGGCAACTATGAAGTCGACGGAAAAAGCATGAACAAGGAGGAATTCGTGACCTGCGGCGGGATTTCCCTTCGCGAAGTCGATTTTAAGAAAATGGAGAGCAAACAGGTCCCTAATCTCTATTTCGCCGGCGAAACGCTTGATATTGATGGTGTTACAGGTGGATTCAATTTTCAAGCCGCCTGGACAACTGGACACATTGCCGGAAGCAGTGCGGCTGTCTAGTACGCAGCCACTTCAATTATCAAAGATCCAACCGTGTTCATAGAAGCGAGAACGCAAACGTTCCCAATCCGCCACGATTGACCTTTCCGAGCTTCCTTGGGTGGCAGTGCGCTAGGCGATACATGAAATTATCTGTTGCTCCGGGCGGGCAACCCTGTGAAGATTCCCGCACTATGAAGAGGACCCACATCAAATCTGTATCGATATTAACTGCATCGCTATTCGCCTTTTGGGGCTGCTCAGATTCTTCGAAAGAAGTCGACACCCACGCGACCAAGGAAGAATTAGCAACTGGACTGGCTAGCTCACAGAAAAACACAGAAAGCCAAATTGCCGACGTAAAGAAGAACGCCGAGGATCAAATCGCCAATGTTCAGAAGAAGGCGGAAGACCAGATCGCCAACGTTCAAAAGAAGGCCGAGGAGGAAGCCGCTAAACTGAAATCTGAAGT
>JAUHWE010000651.1 GCA_030424825.1 Verrucomicrobiia bacterium | reverse complement strand
CTGAACGCGATGCAAAATCGTCCCGGACACATCTTCAACCTAGGGCACGGCATACATCCGACCGCCAAAATCGAGAACATGGAGACGCTCGTTGAAACCGTGGTGAATTTCAGGGTCTAACTCCACTTTGTTAAATGGTAGGGCCACGCCTATCGAAAAACTCTAGTCCGTGAAGAAGCAGTGCCTACTACTGAATCAATGCTTGTTTCACTTGGTTGATCAGAGACTTGAGTTCGCTGCTGGGTTCTTTCAGGAGCGCACGTTGGAGCAAGTCCAGCGATTCCGAAAAACGCTTATCATCGATCAATGCCTGCGAGGCTAGAATCAGTGCATCGTATTCGTGCTTTTCTGAACCAAATGCCCGTTCAAAATAATACATGGCTTTCGCCTTCTCTCCCCTTTCCGAATGGAGCGCCCCCAGCAATATCAAAACTTCACCATTGAGAGGATCGGTTTCCAATGCTTCAACAAGCTTAGCCTCCTCAAGCTCACTATTTCCATCCTGTTTCGCAAACGCCGACTGCAACAGCAAAAATCGGGTCCGGTCTTCTAGTTTCCAATACGTATCGAGCGAGCCGATCTTCTCAAACAACCGGCGAGCCTCCTCCATTTCCCCTTTCTCAACAAGGAAACGAACCGAAAGTAGCACTTCCGTAATCCGCTTAACCAGATCGCTTCGATTCGCTCCGATATAAGTATCGACAGAGAGCCCATACATACCCTCCAAACTGTAAATATTCGCAAGCTGTAAACGCGTATCCATCGTTCCCTCACCAAATGCCTCGATCATCTCGAAGATCTGGGCCGCCTTAAAATACTGCTCGGTTTCCACATAGACGTTCGCCTGATAGGTCCTGTAAATATTTTTCTCAGGATCACGACGTAACAATTCCTCCAGCAACGGCAACGCCTCCTTGTACCGCTTCGCCATCATCATAGCCTGCGCCTTTCCTTCCACCCACTCGTTATTGTTTGGCTCCAGTACGACCGCCGCGTTATAGGCTAGCTCAGCCGCCATCAAGTTTCCGACACGCAAATGACAGTAGGCTGCGGAACCATAGGTATCCGGACTAGTATCTCCCAGTTCAATACAACGAACAAGCGCCTTCATCCCGCCCTCATAGTCTGCCCGCCTAGTTTTCAGCATTCCCAAATTTTTCCAAGCCCTCCGAAAGGTGGGAAATTTCTCAATGGCTCGCTCATACTCCGCGAGGGCATCATCGAGTGCCCCTCCATTGAAATACAAGTTAGCCAAGATAAAATTGAATGAGGCCGTGGCGGGAGTTTCCTCGCCGAGCATCCCTTCCAGCATGGATTTGGCGAATTCCGGATTCTCTTCCACCATGGGACCTATTTTTTCCAGCAGCGAAATCTCCAATTCCTGCAATTCAGGCTCCCGGTCTTCCAATACCCCATAACTTGCCGTGAATCGCTTCTGAAATTCGGGACCAAACAAATCCGGTTTCCCCATCTCATCGGCCTCTGGGTCCTGAGCAAAGACAAAGCCGGTCCAGCTAAACATGAAAATGGCAAGCAACGTTTTCATAGACTAAAGGGAGACGAGGACGATTTTTGATAGACGAGGACGAAGCGTACCCAGCACTTGACTTTCTGACCGTTTTTTCTGGCCGGCTTAAACCGCCAGCGTTTCAAATCTCTAATAATATAAGGTCTCGCTTCTTCTACAGGTGAATTCAAAACCATCACGTGAATCGGACGTCCATTCTCATCGATCGACAATTGTACGATGATTCGCGCGTCTCCCACTTGCCTTTTCAATTTCGGAGGAAGTGTCGGCATCGGACTGTAATTTCTCGCCGGAATTTGATCCACCTCGCTCTTTTCGAACACAATTGATCTGAGATCCACCTCGATATTGGGTCTTTGAAAATCCGTTAGGTTGACTTCAATCCTGTCCGTGATCTGTGAAGGAGCGTCTAGAGTCGTTTCGATCGGTGAAACGGTAAGTTTCGCCGGGTCTGGATGCAATGACACATCCACCTGTATCGGTACTTGCGATACTTCCATATTTGTTTCGACCTCCGGCGGTGGCGGCGGAGGGGGTGGCGGCAAAAAGAGTTCAATCTTTGCGAGTGCCGGCTCCTCAGTTGCTTCGATCTCCCCCAATCGAGAAAGAGACATCCCCAGAAACAATACACCCGTTACGATCACTGCGACTAAAACGACTTTAATCGAGTTCGTTGACTGGTTCAGTCCCGTTTCTAAGGAATACGCCTTCATTCTTTAGTTGCGAAATGAATGTCCTTTCCACCCGCGGCCTTCACTTCACCATACACTTTCGCAAACGTATCGTGAATCGATTGCCGGTCAGCTTGAATAATGATTGGAACGTCTTCAATGGCGAGAACACGATGCACAATTGGCCTCACTCGAGCCAAGGAAATCTCCTTGCCACCATAAAATATTCTTCCGTTATCCGTAATGGCAATTAGAATACTGTTTTTGGGGAGCGGAGTCGAATTGCTAGCCTCCGGTTTTTCAACATCTATCCCTGCTTCCTGCACAAACACCGTCGTAACAATAAAAAAGATAAGCAGGATAAAGATGCAGTCGATCATGGGAGACAGGTTGATCTCTGTCTCACCACCCAAATCAAGATCGACCATGTTCCGTCTCATTTGGCAAAAGTCCCTTCCCCATGAATCGCAACCAGCTCCTGGTGGGCCAATTCCTCCGTTCGGATTTTCGCTTCCCGCTTGATCCACTGAATCATGAATATCGCCGGGATCGCCACGATCAGTCCCGCTTGCGTGGTGACGAGTGCAAACCGGACTCCTCGAGAAACTTGAGAGGTCGTTTCTTGCACTCTCTGCGAAAGACTTTCAAACGTTTCCAGCATTCCGATTACCGTACCTAGCAATCCAAGTAATGGAGCGGCGGCGGCAAGCATACCGATATAGGCAACTTGACGCGAAACGATTTCACTAAATTCGCGCTTGGCTTGTGAATACGCAATCTCCATCTCTACATTGGTCGCGTTTTCATCCATCCCCTTCTTGATTTCCGAAATTGAAAACCCTTTCACGAAAAACAATGTCCCGATCGCTGAACGATACAGCAGTAGAGACAACAAGACCAAGGCGATCATCACGACCCCTCCATCCTGCACGGACTGCCACGCCTCCAAG
>JAUHWE010000650.1 GCA_030424825.1 Verrucomicrobiia bacterium | reverse complement strand
AAGACAGTCTTTCCAATCGACATAGATGCCGAGCGAGAGAACATCGAAGAACTCAAAGCTATACGGGACGAGCTGATTGAACTTCAGAAAACGACAGTCAAGGCAGTTGCCGCGCCGGGGAAGAGCATCGACAAGAGCCTTAAGATCAGCCCGGCAACTCTAGACTCATTGAAAAGCGTTCAAGGTACTTTCGCCGGGATGAAAGTCGATCTCGAGGAAATGAAGATCCCCGAATTCGGAATTGGCCTGGAAAAGGCATTCGAAAAAGCCCATCAGTCGATTATCAAATACAACAACGGGTGGGAGAATCTCCAGGAAAGTATGAAGCTCACTGTTGCTGAAGGTGTGGCAACCGGCGATTCGCTGAAAGACATCATTTCTGATATAGCCAGCCACATGAAAAGAGAGCTGGTTTTCAAAAGCCTGTTGGGTAGCATCAATCCCGATACGGGAAAACGCTCAGGGGGCCTCTTTGGGGCGATAGGCGGCGCGTTGTCTGGTGCGTCATTTGGACCAATTGGAGCACTTGTAGGAGGGCTCGCTGGTATATTTAAAGCCAATGGTGGACCCGTATCAGGACGAAGCCCATATATTGTGGGAGAGCGAGGGCCTGAGCTGTTCATTCCCTCTTCCCATGGCAATATCACACCAAACCACATGCTTGGATCCGGAGGCGCGCCAACGATCGTGAATAACAACCATTTCGACATTCGCGGAGGCGAGCAGGAGTTGCAGCGGATGATCTCCCGGGCCGTTGAGGTTTCCGTCAAGCTGTCAATTTCAGAGACTCAGAACCTGAAGAATCGCGGCGCTCTAGCGTAGCAGGTGGACAGGCACAGGACAGTCGATGTCCTATCCTACTTGCTTGCTACCTTCTCGATTCGAGCCACTCAGAAGTCCTCATAGAGAGGAGACCGCGCTCGACCCCCAATTCCTCAAGCAGCGCCGTAAATGCCCCACATTGCTCTGAGCTCGTGTTTGCGGCCTCCCACAATGGCAGCCATTGCGCCTTGAGATCTGTCCAGGCTTGCTCGTCAAGGACTGGAGTGTTAGAGACAGGGTGGGATTCGGTTGATTTGATCGCTTTCATAAATAACTGTGTGAGTTTTGTATGAAGCTTTTTCGCTACCGCCCTAAGTCGCTAATATTTAGCTTCTTAAAAGCAAGAAATGGTGCCCTCGCCGGGATTCGAACCCGGATTACCGGCTTCGGAAACCGGTGCTCTATCCATTGAACTACGAGGACATCTCTGATTGGAAAGCTGGATCTTCAAACAAGCTTCCGCAATGTCCAGCCCGATTTTCTCAACCCACTAATCGCCAACTGCTAAATATGGATCGCCTCGTTGTGAGTGGCTGCAGCGGCTTCCGCCAAGGCCTCACTTAATGTCGGATGGGCATGGATCGTATGGTGAATTTCGTCGATAGTGCCTTCCATTTCCATGGCGAGGCAATACTCGGCAATTAGCTCCGTCGCGTCGTTGCCGATTATGTGAACTCCTAAAATCTCCCCCGTATCCGGTGCGCTCAGCACCTTGACGAACCCATCGGATGCGTTTGCCGCAACCGCTTTTCCGGAGGCCACAAAGGGAAACTTACCGACTTTGTAGTCTATTTTTTTCTCTTTAGCCGCCTGTTCGGTGATACCCGTGCTCGCTATTTGCGGCAGGCAATAAGTGCATCCAGGAAAATTCGTCACCCGTTTCGGTTCACTGTGACCAAACATTCCGTTGACCGCCTGAATCGCTTCATAGGTGGCCACGTGCGCCAGAGTCGGAGGACCAATGATGTCACCGGCAGCGTAGATACCTTTGACATTCGTCTCGTAGCGACCATCGACCACAATAAAACCGCGATCCAGCTCCAGCTTAACCGAATCCGCCAGGGCACCTTCCAGATTCGCTTGCACGCCAACCGCCTGGATGACCGATTCGACCTCGAGCTTCACGGGTTTGCCCTTTTTCACGTAATCGATCGTGACCGACTTCTTGCCGACCTTCGCTTCCTTGATCTCGATGCCAAGTTCACAGTTGATCTTCTGCTTTTTGAAAGAGCGTTCCAACACCTTCGCCACTTCCTCATCTTCGACCGGAACGAGCTGCGGCATGACCTCCAAAACAGTGACCTCCGTGCCGAATGCGTTGAGAAAATAGGCGAATTCCACGCCAATCGCGCCCGACCCGATAATGGCAACCGATTTCGGCTGCTTCTTCATGACCAATGCCTCGCGTGATGTCATCACACGCTCTCCGTCAACCGGAAGGAACGGCAGCACCTTGGCCCGGCAGCCCGTGGCAATGAGGATCTTGTCCGCCTTGAGGCTGTCGCCTTTGCGGTCTCCTTCGGTCAATTTAACGGAGCCGGCTTCAGTCACTTGGGCTTTCGCCACAATGTAGTCGACTTTGTTTTTCTTGAAAAGAAATTCGATCCCCTTGGCCATTTGATCCGCCACTCCGCGCGACCGTTCGATCACCTTGGCAAAATCGTACTCTACGGAACCCACTGTTATCCCGAAAGCTTCCGCCTTCTGCAAACTCGCCATCAGTTCAGCACTCTTGAGTAATGCCTTGCTGGGAATACACCCCCAATTAAGGCAAGTACCTCCCGCTCGCTCCATTTCAACACACGCCACTTTCTTTCCGAGTTGGCCGGCTCGTATCGCAGCTGCGTAGCCCCCGGGACCTCCTCCAATGACAATAAGATCGTATTTTGCTTCAGACATAATGGAAAAATTTAGGCCAATCCAGTAGGTCACATCCGCCGACATGTCTAGGACAATGATTTCAAACCGTTGAAAGTGGTTCCTTCAACCTCAGCACCCAACTCCCACAACTAGGCACTATGCGGGGGACTCAAGCACAGAACAAGATACGTTTTTCGCCCCCTTTCAAATATCAATCACATCATCATCGTGATGGAGGGCTCGTTTTTCTGAAAATGTCTGCCTACGGACCTTTGGATCCACGACTTCCTCTGACGTGGCACTTCTCGCCACCGATACCCGCACTTGGCGACGCCCCCCGTTAATCCAACCATTGAAGAACAGATTTAGCAGAGTAATGATCAAGGCCCCCAAAAAGGCATAGCCAAATCCGTCTACATAGAAACCTTCCACCAGATTTCCGACTAGCAAGTACAAGAACGCGTTGATAAA
>JAUHWE010000649.1 GCA_030424825.1 Verrucomicrobiia bacterium | reverse complement strand
GGGGTTCATCATGAGGACCTTGGGGTACCGGTCCTTTAATTTAATGTCGTACCGAAGTTCGAATTCATTGGATCTTCAAAACCGTTTGAATAACCTACAGCTCTTTTCAATAGTTCATTTAATTAACCAGCAGCCTACCAAGTAAAACGATCATGCCAGTTGACGAAGCGATTCAAATCAAAGGAAACTCCATTATTGGATTTAGCGATGCGAGCGAAGGAACCGAATCCGTAAAGGCCGTCGACCCTTCGACGGGAAACGAGATCGAACCTCCTTTTGTTAGCGCCACTAGCAATGAGGTTGAGAAGGCAGCCGACCTTGCCCACACGGCGTTTCTCGTCTACTCGAAAAAAAGCGGTGTTGAGCGTGCCGCTTTTCTGAATGAAATTGCCACTCAAATCGAAGCGCTCGGCGATACGCTGACGCAAAGGGCGATGCAAGAGACCGGCCTCCCAGAGGCTCGAATCAAGGGTGAAACGGGACGGACTACCGGACAACTCCGGCTTTTCGCAACCGTTGCGGAAGAAGGATCATGGGCCCAGGCCCGCATCGACACCGCCATTCCCGATCGGGCACCCCTTCCCAAGCCAGACATTCGTTCGATACAGAGACCGATTGGCCCAGTAGTGGTCTTTGCCGCCAGCAATTTTCCATTGGCGTTTTCCACTGCGGGAGGAGACACCGCTTCTGCCCTTGCAGCAGGATGCCCCGTAATCGTCAAGGCCCATTCCTCCCACCCCGGCACCGCTGAGCTGATCGCTCGAGCTGTGCAAAAGGCAGCCCAAAAGACAGGAATGCCGGGAGGCGTCTTCAGTCTCCTATTTGGAGGGGGTCGCTCAGTGGGATCCGCGCTCGTTTCCCATCCGGCGATCAAGGCGGTAGGATTTACGGGATCAACGGCAGGTGGAACCGCGCTCATGAAAGTGGCCTCGGAGCGGAGCGAGCCAATACCCGTTTATGCCGAAATGGGTAGCGTCAATCCGGTAATTCTCCTTCCGAATGCCATTTCTAGCCAAAGCGAAAATATCGCGAATGGACTTCACATTTCCGCCACAATGGGAGTCGGTCAATTCTGCACCAACCCTGGAGTCGTTTTCGTAAAGCAAGGACCTGAAGGAGACGCATTTATCAAAACCTTCGTCCAAAAAATGAAGGAGACCGCAGCGCAGGTCATGCTCAATGCAACGATTCGAAGCGCCTACTGCGAGGGGGTGAACCATCTCAAAAACAACAGCCGCGTGAAAACGCATGTCGCCAATGTGGAGCAACAGTCCAATGGCGCTTGTTTAGGTGCCACCGCCGTATTTGAAGCGGACGGGGCGACCTTCCTTGAAGACGAATCTCTCAGTCACGAGATTTTCGTCCCGGGCACCACTCTCATTCGATGGTCCAATAAAGAAGAACTGCTCAAGTTGCTAGAGAGCTTTACGGGACAGCTGACAGGTACACTGCATGCGACTGAAGAAGAGTTTTCTGAATACAGCGAAGTGATTTCCATTTTGGAGCGAAAGGTAGGGCGAATCGTCTACAACGCTTTTCCCACTGGTGTCGAGGTCTGCCATTCCATGGTTCATGGAGGTCCTTTTCCGGCGACTTCGGACGGGCGAAGCACTTCGGTAGGCACCCACGCCATTACCCGCTTTACTCGACTCATCGCCTACCAAGACAGTCCCCAGTTTCTTCTTCCAGACGAACTCAAAGACGGAAATCCGCTCGGTATCAGTCGACTGGAAGATGGTATTCACAAGAGTCTCTGAAAACAGCTCTCTCTTTTATAATTAGAAGTATCGCATCGCCCACGGCGATGCGGTGCTGTTTAATATCTCCGCTTCCAAACTAGTGACCTTGGAAAGCCTGTAATCCGAGAAGCCTCAGACCTTCGAATTCAAATCCTCGTCTCTGACCGAAAACTGAGGCTGACACGTGCTATCAATTTACCTCTTCCAGAACTTTTCGGCCCGGAGCCATCATTCCTCTAACCGTACTTTTAAACCAATTACGGAGATCGTCGAGCATGGCGTAAAAGAGAGGAACGACAATTAGAGTGAGAAACGTCGACACCATCAGACCGCCAATAATCACTCGTCCCAAAGGTGAATACGACATATCCATCAGCTTGGAACCACCGATCGCCATTGGTATCATACCGAAAATCGTGGTTAAAGAAGTGATCCATATGGGTCGAAATCGCCTTCGACTCGCTTCCATCAACGCTTCGTTTCTCGCCAATCCTTCTTTCATCAGCCTTTGAGCAAGATCGATGAGCACAATGCCATTGTTCACTACGATTCCGATCAGGATCATGGCTCCAACGCTCGCCATCCGGTCGAAAGCCGTCCCGGTCGCAACCAGCATCCAAACAACTCCGATACCGGCCATGGGAACGGTCGCAATCACCGCAAGAGGCATGATGAACGACTCGAAGAGTATTCCCATTAGAAACAGAACGAAGATGAAGATCATGGCCAAAGCGAAGTTGACTTCCTTTCCTTCTTTATCGATTCGCAACGAAGAGCTGCCCCTGTCCCAGCGATAGCCTCTCGGCATTTCGAAACCTTCCATGAGCGCTTCGATCTTAGCATTCGTGGCACGAAGGTCATCGGTATCCATCATCGCCTTGATTCGCATCGACGTCTTCCGATCGTCGCGTCGAATGGAATAGGTCGAATCCCGAAAATCCAGAGACGATATAGATTCCAAAGGTACTTCCTTTCCCCCTTCTGATAGGAAGCTAATCCGGCTTAACTCATCCAGCGACTCTCTGTCTTCTTCCCGAAGACGCGCCTCAATATTGATTTCCTGCCCCTCCTCCGTATAGAAACGCCCCACTGTCGACCCTCGCATCACTGCTGAGATTCCATTCGAAATATCTCGGGTGCTTATTCCCAATTTTTGGGCCTGTTCACGATCAAGCTGAATATTCAACTCCTGAACATTCTCCTCCAGATCCATGTCAATCGCTACCAGTTCCGGAATCGACTCTAGTCGCCGAGCAATTTCCTCACTCATCTGATATAGAGTTTCGGTGTCATCTCCATAAAGGTACAAATAAAACGACCGAGTAGAATCCTCTGAACCCCTGCTCTGATAGCTGTACCGCATACTTAGCCCCGGTGGCATTTCCAATCGTTCAGAAACATCACGCATAACATCG
>JAUHWE010000648.1 GCA_030424825.1 Verrucomicrobiia bacterium | reverse complement strand
CTCTTCCCGGCCCAGGGTTTCCGCTACGCTGTCGGGCAAATGGCTAACCAGCGATGTTACCGCGTTCATGATAGGACGCAGCTTCGCGTCGAATGCGTCGTAGAGGTATTCGATCACTTGATCGTCTACCGGCTTTATGATCGTCTTGCCTTTTGCCGCTAGGAGCTCGTAGCGCCGTTGTATGATTTCGTGTACCCGTTTTTTGGATAGCGGCTTTAGATAGAGTGGTTTGTCGAAAAAGATGCTGCGGACCCTCGAGTTGGGAACGATCGTGTTTTGAAACATACCCCGGTAGCCCACAAAGATAAAGTAGACGTCCGGCTCTTGAATCGCATCGCGGATATCATCGAAGAAGTTCGCCAGCACTTGCTCCCCCTGCCGCTTGAGCAGCTCCAAGTTGTCCAGATGAAAGATCACCCCGCTGCAGCCCACCGCCGTTTTCGCCTTCTCGACCAGACGCCGGAGAAAGTTTCTCAGGTCATCGGTCGTAAGGTTTCCCGCCGTGTAGCTCGGCTTCCCGGATCCCGTGATGCCGCCACCTGAGCCTAGCACCGTAATATTAAATCCGAATCCCCCCTCTTTCTCCCGCCGGACTCCCGTAATGGCGGAAACTTGCTGGAAGAGTTTGTCTTTCGCGATCTTCCCTTCATCCAGCTCCAGCCGAATGCGAGCGGACAAGGCGGCGATCAAGCTGATCAGAAAATCGTTCTCGCTCCAACCATGCTTGACGGAAATTTCGCTCACCGGCGACAAAAGCGGTGGCTTCGCATCGGAGCCCCACTCATAGCGGTGGAAGTTCACGAAGGTCGTCTTCCCCACTCCGGGCTCCCCCTCGACTACGATTCGGCCGCCGCCTGGATTCCGGAGAAAATTCTGCAAAACCGTTCCCGGATTCATCTTACCGGTTCGCTCGATGTAGGCCGTTCCCACTGAAAGCCCCTGGCCAAAATTTACCGGAAGCGGCCCCGTCTCAAACGGATCGCCGCGAAAGCCATAACGTTCCCACAAATTCTGATGCAGCGCTGATTCTTCGGAGGCCATAGTTTCAAAGAGTAAACCAACTCAGGGCTACCGAGGTTTACCGTCTTTGCAAGAGTAAATGAAATCCGGTTTACTATGGTTTACTGTCGCACAAAGGATACAGTAGAACCAAACTGACAATCTAACTTGCCTATCGTTTACTTGGCTCCCGTACCGGCCTGTAGCTTAGCGGTCAGAGCAGCCCCGACCCATCGGGGTTGGTCGGGAACAATGCACTCCTACAAAAATTCGCATAATCGATTCTTGCCAAGCTCGCCCAGGGCTCATTTATATCCTGTCTTTTCTGTTACGGGCCTGTAGCTCAGCGGTTAGAGCAGGGGACTCATAATCCCTTGGTCGTGGGTTCAAATCCCTCCGGGCCCACCAGCAATAATGTTCTAATCTACAGACGATCTTCTTTGAAGAGGAACTTAGACTCAGAAATCCTCGTCTGCAGTTCGTCCATAAAAAGCTGATCTCCACCAGCTTCTGCCGAAACAGTTAAGTTAATTACATCCCCTTCACTATCTGTTATCGAAATCACCGAATCAGAGAAATCGCCTCCTCTAACGTACCATTCCGCATTCTCAATCTCACCAAAATAGGTAGACAAGTGGTAGCGCTCGCCCTCAGATTCCCCATATGCGATCATTCTCTTGTCCGTCATAACACTCCCGCCTTCAAGCAAAGAGAATAATCCCGGAGAGTAAAAATATACGATACGCTCATCGCTTTCGACAATATCCTCGGCCAATAGTAACTCTTGGTCTGCAATCGAAAGTTCACCTCCATGAACGACTACCGTCGGAGGTCCAAGAATGCCAAGAACAAATAAGAACAGCGATAGTGCCGCAACCAATACCGCTGGAACTGCCGCAATTTTCATCCACAGCTTAACGGCCTTGTATTCAGGATCCTCTATCTTCCGAAGTCTATGATAAACAAAAGAGCCAAAAATCGCTTTCCCGAATACGAAGAGAAATATGATGGTAAATAAAATTCCACCTACACCTGGTACCGTATTTAGTTCAACCATTAAGGCTACCCTAGACACCAAATAGTACAGAAAAAGCGCGATAGCCGCTGCACGAGACTTACGTGAAACACCAAACGTAATTACGAGAATCAATGCAACCTCGGCAAACATCCAAGGATCATCCCAATAGGACAATGATCCCTTATCACCCTGCGACATCGCAATCAGGGAAATTCCCGCAACTAATGCACCAAAGATGAGCCCCGCATAAACGCCCCGCTTTATCGAATCTTCCGCTTCCTTTAAATTCATAGAGCTGGAAGTTGGATGCGAAACTTAAACCGATGGGGCGATCGGCGATCTAACGGGCGACAGACTTTAAACATACTAAATTCTGAACAATATCGCTCCGATTCGACGGCTCAAGGCAATTATCCAACGACAATCTCTACGTGAAAGGCGTCGATATTAGCACGCGTGCCCACGCGTTTGACAGCAAGAGGGATCAGCGAGTTCAAGTAGTGATCAGCGTAGAGCTTTCCTGCGGAAACGAAATCGTGACCTGGTCTCGGTACATCGATCCTCAAGAGGGCGAAGAGGTAAAGATGGAAGGTCGAACGGTTGTCGAGTTTCCAGCTCCTGAGAGGCGCTGCACGATCACATTGAGGGTTGAGAGAACCAAGACGCTCAATGGGCGTTTGACTGTCACTGAGGCCGATATACTGGAGAATTCGGTCGCTTCGGTCTTTTCCTTGTTACACATGTTCAGTAACTGTCCAAATCTGAATCGCAAAATAATTCATTCAGATATCAAGCATCAATGTTTAACCAAATCACGAATTAGCTTTCTCACAAAACGCGATACCTTGAGCTATCAACCACGCTCACTTTTGATAACTTCAATTCTATTAAAACCATTAGCTAGGTATGCCTCAATCTGAGCTTTCCCATCTTGATTTGCTAATGACGATAGGCATTCCAATAAATAGGTTACAAATTTTGAAGTACGATCCAGCCTACGATCAATATTACCATCTTCCTTTATTGAATTTTTCACTTCAGAATCCAAAATTGGCGTATCCACTATCATCGCATCATAATATTGAAAGGTACCGGTAATAACACTAAGATGAAACCTCCCCTTGCTAGAAATACAACACCGATCCT
>JAUHWE010000647.1 GCA_030424825.1 Verrucomicrobiia bacterium | reverse complement strand
GTCTCCAAGTCGCATTCGTCCTCGCCGTCGAGCCGTGGTCGAAGGAACGTTCGTTCAGCACAAACCGGATTCGCTGCTGCCCAATGGCATTGGGGAAATCGCGGGCACAATCGATTTTCAATGACCGATCACCCGGCTGGCTCGGTGAAACAGTCGTGAACCCATCGTGGGGAGTACCGATGGTGACCGTTTCCTTAACCGTCAGGTACTTAACCTTTCCGGCACACGCTTTGCGACCCGCCTCCTTCAACGCCGTCACCAAATCTTCACTACCCGAATTAAAAAGAGGTGGATCGCCCGATTTCATGCGAATCATCAAATTGTCCACGTCCATACCGGCCTTCAGTGCGATAATGTGCTCAACCAGACGGGCATAATTGTGGGGCGATCCGGATCGCAGAACGATATTGCTGACGACCTTTCCCGTCGTCCACACGTTTCGGACGGACACTTTAATCGGTTGCGAATCCGGCAGGTCCTCACGGTCAAACCACCATCCGGGCTTGTCAGTCGATTCCAGCCTAAGAGTCCGAATCTCGTCTTTCGCGAACGTTCCCGGAGCGCTCACTTCCACCGGGTTCGCGATCGTCAACGGGCTTTCATGCGACGGCCCCGCAGGATCCCCTCCCCAGTCTTCATCGATAGGCAATCCACAGAATCGCTGGAACGACCGCTCCAACGCATCCTTATTACCGTCCAATATTCTTCCAAAGTCGAAGTCTCGGGCCATCGAGGAATCGTCATCTCTGAATTAGAACGCTTTGCAAGCTTTTCGACCGGGATACACCGAGATTTGGACCCCAACACTCCTATTCGCGCAGGGATCGCGCTCAGATCCTACCACAACCGCCGCCTCATTAGTACCCCTAATACAATGCAGGCTCGATAAAAAAAACCGTTGTACGTTCTGCACTCTTTTCACAGGCTCAAGTCTCTCATTTCTTCGAGGGATCGCATCTACCCCAACCCTTGATTCAACCATCAGCTATTTCGCTGCAAGAGGCTCACAACCAGCTTCTTACACTCAAAATTCAAACGGTACCACCCCCATGATAGCCTCCAAACCAAAATATCCTGGAATCAGAATCACTACGAATGGAAATCAACTCGTAGCCCTTTACACAGAAGCCCGAATCACCGAAGCGGGCGTCTTTTACCCCATCACTCCATCGACTGAAATGGGTGAGATGTACGAGTTCGCCCGTGCCAAGGGCCAGCTCAATGTTTTCGGACGGCCCACGATCGCCATTGAGTGCGAAGGCGAACACGCCGCCCAAGGGGGAGCCATCGCCCAGTCCGTCACCGGAAAGCGTACCGTGAATTTTACCTCCGGCCAGGGAATCGTCTACGGCGTCGAACAATACTATCACGCTCCCGGCAAGCTCAGTACCATGGTTCTCGAAGTCGCTGCCCGCGCATTGACGAAGCACGCGCTCAATGTCCATTGCGGCCACGACGACATCTATGCCGCTCTCGATGTTGGCTGGATCATGCTTTTCGCCAAGGACGCCCAGCAGGCTGCGGACCAAGCCGTCATTCTTCGCAAAGTGACGGAGAAGGCCCTTACCCCTGGCATGAATATCCAGGATGGCTTCCTCACTTCCCACCTGGAGCGCACCTTTCTCAAACACGAGTCCGGCTTGCTCCGCGAATTCCTCGGCTCACCCGATGACATTGTCGAATGCCCTACGGATTCGCAACGTGAACTTTTCGGTCCTACCCGTCGCCGGATTCCCAAGACAATCGACTTGACCAATCCCGCTCTCATTGGGCCAGTACAAAATCAGGAGCACTACATGAATGGGGTCGCCGCTCGCCGGGACAATTTCGTCGAGCCTATTCTCGACTTTCTCGCGGATGCCTATTCCGAATGGGGACAGCTCACCGGTCGCCACTACTCTTTTGTCACCGAATACAACACCGACAACGCCGATACTGTATTCGTTTCTTTGGGATCCGCTGCGGAAAACATCGAAGCGGCCATCGACCACATCAAGGAAACACGTGGCGAAGAAGTGGGCTCG
The DNA here is from genome assembly GCA_030424825.1 of Verrucomicrobiia bacterium. Taxonomy (GTDB): domain Bacteria; phylum Verrucomicrobiota; class Verrucomicrobiia; order Opitutales; family Opitutaceae; genus Pelagisphaera. Next base: position 1,154 of record JAUHWE010000647.1, on the reverse strand, counting down.
ATCCACCTGAACATTATTCGACCCTTCCCTGAAGCCGCCGTCGTTGAAGCGCTAGCCGGCAAGAAAAATATTATCATCATTGAGCGAACCGACGAGCCGATGGCAGGCGACAACCCGCTCGCCCGAGACGTGCGTACCGCTTTGACCAAAGCGCTATCCAATCACGCGGGCAATGCCTACGCGAATATTCCCGCCATATCGCCCGAGGAAATGCCTCGCATCTACTCGGGGATTTACGGACTCGGTTCGCGCGACTTCCGTCCGGAGGACATCCTCGGAGCCTTCGAGTACACCCAAGGCAAAATTAAACGCCAAGACGGCAAGCACAAGGACGACGGCGAGTCGTACTTCACCCTGGGGATCAACCATCCTTACAACGTTCGCTCCGCCGAGACGCCCTCCCTTCTACCCAAGGACGCGATCGCAGTTCGGCTTCACTCAATTGGTGGCTGGGGAATGATCACGACGGGAAAGAACCTCGCGGAAATCATTGGAGAGCTTGGCACCTTTGTAGCCGAAAGAGACAATGTAGTCGACGAACAAGGCAATCCTAAGGAGGTGGTCCATGTATCCGCGAATCCCAAATACGGTTCGGAGAAAAAAGGAGCCCCAACCGAGTACTTCATGACCGCCGCTCCGGAGCGCGTACGCGTCAACTGTGACCTGCGACACGTCAACGTCGTCCTATGCTGCGACCCCAAAGCCTTTACTCACATTAACCCGATCGATGGTCTCGTCGAAGGCGGCGCCTTTGTCTGGGAGTCCGCAGAATCACCCGACAAGGCTTGGCAACGCATTCCGCAAAAATACCGCCAGGAGATTATCGACAAGAAAATACGCGTATTCATTCTTCCAGGATTCGACATTGCCAAGAAGGCAACCGATCGACCGGAGTTACAGCTTCGCATGCAAGGAAACTCGTTTCTGGGCGCCTTCTTCAAAGTATCTCCGTTCCTTCAGACATTCAACATCGACGAGGACCATTTCAAAAGTGTCGTCCGAGCTCAATACAACAAGAAGTTCGGAAAGTTTGGCGATGCCGTAGTTGAATCCAATATGGAAGTCATGACTCAAGGTGGCTCTCTCATTCAAGAGGTACCCTACGGGGAGGTCGATGCTCCTGACTTCTCCGCCATGCGCGGTGAGCTCTTGCT
>JAUHWE010000646.1 GCA_030424825.1 Verrucomicrobiia bacterium | reverse complement strand
AGAGGAGAAGGCTGAACTCGCGGCAGATCCTCGATTCCATGTTAGCTTGACGCGTATGATCAACGATCGCGGCTACAGTGGCTTTTTACTAACTGTGTCACAGATCGAAAGCGTATTGAAATCAAGGGTACGTTTTAGTCGTCCGTGGATAATCTCTAGCTTTTGGGAATTCTTTTCCGCATTAAGATAGGGACCTTCGAAGAGTTTCCATTTTGAGTAGTCGATGGCTTTTCCGTCGACCCGTGGAGCGGAGCCGTACTCGAAATGGATATCCTTGCCGCGCAGGCTACGCATTGTCACCCGAGGCGTGGGTTCGCGGCGTATTTCCATTGGCAGAGACCGGATGGCGGTTTTGAAGGCCTCGAAATTTACAAATTCTGATGTAGCGGCGGCTTGGAGAATGGTTCCGTTCTTGCGGCTAGGGCTAATCAAAACCTGGCTGCCTGAAGGGACCCGTTCATAACGATAGCCGCTTCCATCCGATGGGAGCCGCTGATACGACATGTGCGGCTCCCATCGGTAGTCCGTAAAGGGGAAATAGGCAAGGTAGGTTTCGCCGCCTTGGGCGAAAATCCATCCGGAGTCGTCCTCGGTAAGATTCTCCAAATCTTTCGAGAAGAATCCATTGACCTGTTCAAATCGCGTCCCCTTCGGAATATCGTAGAGAGCGACGATTGTATCGAGATCTTGGAACACTTGCTCGTAAGGCGAACAACTCACCAATTTGTCGGCGACATCATAAGAGGGTTTTCCCTCGGCAGCGACGGCTTTGACCATGGTGTCCGGTCGCACATTGAAATATGTCTGCATTGCTCGAGAATCCGAGTAGGGGTGGACGGAGAACAGGGTTGGGTGGCGCCCGCGGGGATCCGGCAAGGCCCAAGTCACGTCCCAAACGTGAGTCTGGATGGGGTCGGCCATGCCTCCTTGGTAGGAACCGACTGCGTATTGATCGGTGATATACGAAGTCTTGTAGATGGGCGCCTTGCCCACATCGCTGTAGCGCCAGCGGTGACGGGATCGCTTGAGGTCGCGTTGGAGGAAGCTGCCGTCCCGATCCGTGGCGATGCGATAGATAACTTCGGGAAGGTGGTAGTTGGCGGCGACGAGAGCGTAGTAGTTGCCCCAGCTGAATCCTCGTTGAGGCGGGCAGTTTCCGAAATTGATCCAGGAGAAGAAGGAACTGAGACTATTCCAGCGCTCCACGACGGAGTTATCATCGGTGCGGGAATTGGGGCCTCTCAATACGCCATTGAGCGTATTGGCCGCGAGCCCGGCGTAAAGCCAGTCGAGCGTCATCTGTCCACGGATACGCATCTCGGGATCCCGAGCCCACGACATGAGGTAGAGCATGGGAATGGCATATTCCCCGATGTAATGGGTCGGGTTGAACTCACCTTGGCCAATCGTGGTGGTGAGCTTCATCCAATCGATGAGGTAGTCACGGGATTCGGCTAGGTTTTCTTCCGAGCTCCTGCCATTGTACCATTCGGTGCCGGGCTCATTAGGATAGAGCTCCGACATTAGATAGAGCATGGCATAGTACATGGCGAAGTGATTTTCGGTGTCGCCCCGGAGCTGATAGGTCCTCCGCCAGGCGTCTCGGATGGCAGCCTGGGCTTCTTCCGAAAGGAGGTCTCTACCGACGAAGGCCACGCAGGTAGCCGGAAGCATCCAAAAAGGACCCGAACCCGGCGTTTGCATCATCTCGATTACTCGGGCATTGCAGGCTTCGATGTTTCGACCCAGTAACAAATTTGCGGATACGGAGGCGAGGTCCATCTGAGTGGCGTCGCCGCGTTCGACGATCTCCGCTCGCCATTCGATGACTTCCTGCACTCGATCTAAATAGGCAGCCCGTCTGGCGGCGGGGTCTTCCACGACTTCTAAGCTGGGAGGGGGGCCTTCGTAGGAAGGTTGGCCCGAAAGGGTAGCTCCGAACGGCAAAACGAACGCGAAAAGGATAGCAAAGAGGGTTTTCATGGAAAAAGAATAAGTAGCGGGCAGTCTCCAATCTTCCACAAGCAATACGTCGGAAATGGGCGCTCGGAGATCTCCCGCAACCTTGATAGGACTTGGTCCTCCGTATTCGATATTTGGAGGACTGGTCCGATTCTCCCTACCTTGAGAATGTTTTCGTTTCCCAGAGATACAGATCCAGCTGTAGCTCGAAAGAAGATTCGAAATAATGCATCTCTTGTTTTGCATTATTTCTTGGGTAGAAAGACGAAACTGTTGATGGCGGAACCTTCGAGTCCAGAAAGCGTCCAGGTGCGACCGAAGTCGCTCGATTCGTATAATCCTTTCTGATACACACTGGCTAGGAGGGATCCGGTATCAGGGTGGACACCCGTCCGCCAGACGTGAGGAGGTTCCGGGAGACCATCATTGCGGGTTATCCAGGTTTTTCCTCCGTCTTCTGAAGTGAGAAGACCAAACGTATAGCTGGCGATGGCGAGACGATCGGGCGATGTGGGGTCAAAGGCGATGTTGTAGAGGGCGCCGTCAGTGGGCGTCTCCCGGAGCGATTTCCAACTGCGCCCGCCATCTTGGGAGATCCATCCTCCAGCGCTTTGGGTAACGGCGGCCCAGGTGTCCGGGTCGTGGGGCGATTGCTGTATGTCATTGACCGTTTCTGCAGTCTCGAGAACCCGTCGCCAGGATCGGCCTTGATCGCGGGACATGTATATTCCCGTTTCGCATCCTGCGAGGATCCATCCGGGCCGAGACCTATCCGCTTCGATGGTTTGGGTGTATTTCCCTCGGTCGGGAAGGCCTTTTTCGGCAGGCACCCAGTGCATGCCTTGATCTTTGGATACGGCGATACCACCTGGGTGGGCGAGATAAACCGTATCCGGATGGTGCGGATCGACGCAGATGTCCTGCGGCTCGGTGATGTTCCAACCGGTCATAATGCGCCAGTTCTCACCTCCGTCCACTGATCTAAGAGCGCCATTGAGAGCGGCTGTGTAGAGGACATTGTGGTCGCGCCGATCGAAGGACACTGCGAAAATTTTAGGATCGTTGATCCCAATATGGCGCCAGGTTCCATCAGCGTCCCTTTGGTGGAGTCCGCTGGTCGTAGTGATTTTCGACCCGATGACGTAGTTTTTGTTGACCGCGGCGCATACGAAGAAGTCGTGGCCGTCATTTTGGGAAAACGCGGGCGATGCTGACAGGG
>JAUHWE010000645.1 GCA_030424825.1 Verrucomicrobiia bacterium | reverse complement strand
CCTGATGTCGTAGCCGTTTTCGAGGACGCGGAGCTGCTCCAGCCGTTCCACCGCTTCCAACTTGCCCTCTGGCAAGGCGCAATAGGTTCGCAGGAAGTCAGCCCGATATCCGTATAGTCCAAGGTGTCGATAGGCGGGTGCCCGCGCCACCCAGTCATCGTCGAAAATCTCGTAGCCATCCCTGTCGTGAGGAATCGCAGCTCGGGAAAAGTACAAGGCATTGCCCTTTGAATCCATGACGACTTTGACTTGATTCGGGTCAAGAAAATCCGCCCGTGTAGTGAAAGCGGTTGCCAGGGTCGCCATGCTAGCACCTGCCTTCAACATCGATTCCAGAGCCAGAATCTGGGCGCGAGTGACCAGCGGTTCATCCCCTTGGACATTGATGATCCATTCTGCCCCGATTTTCTCGTTCGCTTCCGCGAGACGGTCCGTTCCACATAAATGGTCGTTACGAGTCATGATCGCTTCATGCCCGGCATCCTGCAAAACCTTCTCGAGTTGCGAGTCGTCCACCGCGAAATAACGAGGGATCTCAGGTACCTGTTCCTGGAGCCTTTCCGCCACCCACAAGATCAGCGGTTTCCCTTTAATTCGGTAGAGCAGCTTCTGAGGAAACCGGGATGAAGCAAGGCGAGCGGGAGCAATGATTGCGAGCATAGACCGGCAATAAAAACGGACCTACACGATATGTGAACTCGCAAATTTTTGAAATATCGCTTGTTTTAGCAGCAATAACTCTATTTGAAGCCGTAAATGGACTCTTCTAACCTCCATCCAGAAGGACAATCCGTGGAACGCATTCTCTTGGTTCAAAACCAAATGGGGATCCACGCGCGTCCTGCTGCCATGATCGTTAGAGCGGCGAACAAGTACAAGAGTGACATGCTCTTCGAAAAGGACGACGAACAGGTGAACGGCAAGTCCATCATGGGGCTCATGATGCTCGCCGCCAGCAAAGGTTCCGAAATAAAAGCCATTGCCTCGGGTCAGGATGCCAATCAGGCGCTGGACGAGCTCGAAAAGCTCTTCGCATCTAAGTTTGACGAGAAGTAGAGGGTTTTCCATCCCGGTCAACCGGTCCTCAGGATCGTCTTACCCTACTTCAATCCATAGAAGCCGACGGCGTTATCGGTAGTTGTCTGTGCCAGCTTATCGGGGCTCACTCCGAAGACTTCCGCGCAGAAATCGGCAGTATGCCGCAAATAGGACGGCTCGTTTGGTTTCCCGCGATGGGGCATCGGCGCCAGGTAAGGCGCATCGGTTTCGACCATCAACCGATTCAATCCCTGCAATTTCGCTGCCTCCCGGATCGCTTCAGCATTCTTAAAGGTAATGATTCCGGTAAAACTTCCAAAGCCGCCTCGGTCCATCAACTGCTTCATCTCCCCGGGTCCTTCGGAAAAACAGTGAAAAACGACTCGGGTCCAATCCATGCCGGATTCATCGATCAATGCGACGCATTCGGCAAACGCGCCACGCGAATGCACCACAACCGGTACATTGAGGTCTTTTGCGATCACCAGCTGCGCCTGAAACGCGTCACACTGCCGGTTGAAGACTCTCTCCGCCTCCGACTCGTCCTTTGGAAGATGAAATCGATCGAGACCGATTTCACCAAGGGCCACCGGCGTTTTCCCCTTTTCCCAGAAAGCGGCGATTTTTTGCGAAGCGGATTCCCAGCCTTCGTCCACGGAACAGGGATGAATTCCAACCGTGTAGTCGATTTGCCCCGCATGAGACTGGGCAAGCTCTCCATACAGATCCCAGTCCTCTAGATCTGTACCCACCGTTACCATACGTTCAACGCCTGCATTCACTGCCGCCTCAAGGACGTTGTCCAGAACACCTTTCCGGTAAAAACTGTCCAGATGGGTGTGCGTGTCTATGATCGAATTCACTCGAAACCGCTTAAGCGAGGCGACCGTAGTTGCAAAACTATTCTCACCCTGACTTTTCCGTCACTAAATTGTTCTCTTTTTATCATCGCCAAGGCCCTTCTTTCAAATCTCAATCCGAACCGAACATGTCTAATGATATAGAAAACGTCCTCATCGTCGGCACCGGCTGCTCCGGACTAACTGCGGCGATCTACACGGCTCGCGCCAACCTAAACCCCCTCGTCCTTGAAGGCAATCTGCCGGGTGGTCAGCTCACCCAAACCAGCGAAGTTGAGAATTTCCCCGGATTTCCAGAGGGTATCGACGGCTTCATGCTGATGGATAATTTGCGCAAGCAAGCAACGCGGTTCGGCACTCGATTCGAGCAAAGCCAGATTGAATCCGTCGACTTTTCCCAATCCCCCTACGTTCTGAAATCCGGATCTCGCGAATACAAAGCTCGCTCGGTTATCATCTCCACCGGCGCATCGCCCCGGTTGCTGGGCGTGCCTGGTGAAAAGGAAATGTTTGGCGGCAAAGGCGTCACCACTTGTGCGACCTGCGACGGAGCGTTCTATCGTGACATGGACGTCGTTGTCGTTGGCGGAGGAGACACAGCCTGTGAAGAAGCGCTCTTTCTCACTCGATTTTGCCGAAAGATCACCCTAATCCACCGTCGTGACGAGCTTCGCGCTTCCAAGATTATGGCAGAGCGAACCTTGGCTCACGAAAAGATTGAAATGGCCTGGGATACCGTCGTCGAAGAGATCGTCGCCGACGACACGGGAAATGTAAGCGGCGTTCGATTGAAGAACCGCAATTCCGGAGAAGAGTCAGAGCTTCCTTGCAAAGGCGTTTTTATCGCTATCGGCCACCTTCCCAATACCGGACCCTTCGCAGATTCCGTCAAAGTAGACGAAAACGGCTATTTCGTTCCCGAAACTGGAAGTCAGGTTAAAACGAATATTCCCGGCATCTACGTTGCAGGTGATTGCGCTGACCACGTCTACCGCCAGGCGATCACTGCAGCAGGTATGGGTTGCCAGGCAGCGATTGAAGCCGAGCGGTACCTCGCAGAATCGGACTAGTCTCCACGAGTCGGTCAGGGGATTTGAAGGTAGCGGGCGATCTCCGAGCGCCCACTTCATTCATTGTGGGCGCTCGGAGATCGCCCGCTACCAGAATATGTATCGAAGCATTCACGCGTATTATAAATCCATTTCAGTTGATTATTATAAAATAAACTTTTTTTAGTTTACTTTATAAGAATAATCCTATTTAAGTTGATTTCGTGAAAGAGCTCTA
>JAUHWE010000644.1 GCA_030424825.1 Verrucomicrobiia bacterium | reverse complement strand
GCGGATACAGCCTGGTGGAGGCGGTATCGGTTCAGTGGCTCATCCAGGAGAACGAAAGAGCTCAGAAAGGGGGAGCCTCCCATTTGACGATGGAGTCCCTGTTTGAGTTTGCCAAACTTCTAGCCACTAGGATGACGGAAATTGGGCAGTATTCGGTTTCTGAGCACAGGGTGTTGGAGTGGCTTCCTCCTGGCACCGAAAGTCTGCATTTGAATGATGTTAGCTTCGAAGCGTATTCGCTGTTGCAAAAGCACGACTTCGGTGCCGGAGAACGTACGTACCGGTTTTCCCATCGTTCCATTCAGGAATTCTTTGCCGCTCAAAGTGTTCTCGACTCGAGTGGGGAGGACGAAATTGTAGTCCCGGGTTTCGCTACGAACAAGATGATCGACTACATCGTTCATGGCCGTTCGGTGAGTGATGAACATCGTGACAAGAAGCTGATCATGCGCGACGTAAAACTGGCGACATTCGGGTTCGAGGCTAACGAGCTAAAAGGGGCGATCATCGAAGATTCCGAATCCGATGACGAATATGAGGAAGTCGACTTTGAGCAATGCCGTCTGGATGGGGTCAAACTAAGTAAACCCGAGGAGAGAGAAGAATCATCGGAAAAGCCCGTGCCGGGGAAACCCGTTTCCTTTGAACTGGAAGAGGGTTTGTTCCTCGATATGCTCTGGGTCGAGCCGGGCTCTTTCAATATAGGGAATCGGGATTCTCCTGTATTGATTGAGATTCCCCATGGTTTCTGGCTCAGTAAGTATCTCATTACCCAGAAAATGTACCACGCCATCATGGAGATAAATCCTAGCGCTTTTCAAACGGAAGAAATGGAGCTTCCCGTGGAGCAGGTGTCATGGAGTGATGCCCAGTACTTTTGCGAGGAGCTGACTCGTCTGATGCCGGAGGGTCTGGATGAGCCATTGGAATTTCGGCTTCCGAAAGAGTCAGAGTGGGTTCATGCCTGCCGAGCGGGGAATTATACGAACTACAGCTATGGTGACAACGAGCGTGTCTTCGGCCAACACGGTTGGTATTCGGGAAACAGCGACGGCAGGACCCATAAGCCTGGAGAGAAACGCCCGAATCCTTGGGGCTTTCACGATATGCACGGAAATGTTTGGGAATGGTGCTACGACCGGGATGACGATTTTGCCCATCGATTAATTAGTGACTTTAGGGGTGAGGAAAAACAGGAGGTCCGAGCGATTCGCGGCGGTGGGTGGAGCAGCCTTGTATATGCATGCCGTATCGCGAATCGAAACTGGTTTCCACTTCACGAATACAGCAATTGTATCGGTTTTCGAGTGGCATTGGTCCAGAAGCGGCCAAGCCTCGATAAGGGAGTGTAATGCCTGGCCAATTGCGTTGTTTGGATTTGAAGCGTACGGTGAGTGGGAGAAGCCATTGCGTCGGAGTGCTCCTTTTAGGTCTGCTCGCCCTGGGTCCCGGTTCCCTTTGGGCGGACCGTTTCTTGGGTGTCCCCCGAGAGGATATCCAGGAGGTTATGGATTTGGGATACAATCTCGATCCGAGAACATCTGGGCTGATTGATCAAATTATCGAAGATTATCCTGAATCGCCTATGGGACTGTGCCTGAAAGCCGCACGGCTTTTCCGGTTGGATGACTATGCCGAAGGGACAGACGAAGACGTTTCCGATCAATTTCAAGCAGCTTCAGATATAGCCATCGAGGTGTCGAAAGATTACTACAACCGCAACCCTCAGGATCCTGAAGTTCGCTACGCTCTAGCGATGTGCGAGCTCAATCTGGCTCGCTACTATATCGACCACGGGCGATGGCTAAGCGGATTTTTCAAGGCGACATCAGGATTGGGTCATTTGAAAGCGATCCTAAAGGAGCACCCAGATTTCCATGACGCGAAAATGCCGCTGGGAGTGGCGAACTGCTTTCTGGACAAAACGCCTGCCTATCTCAAGCCGCTTGCAGCGCTCTTGCGGTTTTCAGGCAACATGGAGCTCGGCCTTCAGCAGCTTGAAGATGCGGAAACAAAAGGATTTCTGACGCGATATGAAAGCCTCTATTATCAAGTCAGCGTTCAATGGATACTGTTAGAGGATAAAGAGACGGCGGCTGAAATCCTTGATCGGTTTATCGAGCGGTTCCCCCGGAATGTGGACGCAGTCGCGATGCGATCCCACTTGGATCGAAAAAGGGAGCGTTTTGCGGAAGCCTTCGAAGGGTATCAGTATATTTTGTCGCTTCCCGAGATCAGTTATTTGGGTGAAATGCGCGATTGGGTCGTCCTGCATTCCGGAAATTTGGCGATTCAGTTGGAAAAGCCTGAAATCGGACTTGAGAAGGGATTGGAATTGCTCGAGTCGGTCGAGCAATCGCGAAAGGAACTTCGTGCCTGGGCGCAGGTGCTATACGCAAATTCGCTCCTTCATTTAGGTCGAAGGGATGAGGCCAGCGAGCAATTCGCTAAAGTGAGACGACGCGATAACCCTGATGCATTCAAGGCGACGACCCGAATTCTAGAGGAGATGGCAAGAGATCAAGAAGCGGCTCAATCGGTTCGAGTGGAAGCTCCGGGTTCTGAGTTAGAGCCTTAAAGGGCTGTTTGGCATGTAGTTGGGTGCGATTTACGGTTCGTTTACCCTAGTTTGAGTTGAGCCTGGGCGAGTTATTGCGAGGCTAGCCTGAAATTGGGTGACGTTTGCCCGATAGATAGAGTTGGCAACTCGGCCTTTCGAAAAAAGTCGATTGTCGATAATGATGGCGAATTCGAGGCAACCAGTCAAAATTACCGCAATTCTGATAGCGACTATAGCGGTCGTTTGGTTGTGTAGCCCTCGTCAAGAGAGCAGCCGTGTCAACATAGAGAGAGGCGGTGAGATTGATGTTGCAGAGGGAATGGCGAACCGGTTGCCTTTTCACAATTCAGATGTAACAATCCCTCCGGGAGTGGAGAGTGAGGCTTCTCCTGAAGGCAGTGCGGTAGATCGTTGGAAAGATGCGGTTGAGTTGTCGAGTAGTCGTTCTGAACTGTCGAAAGACCGAAGAAGCTATCGGTTGTGGAGAATCGTTAGAGATGCGTCGATTCGTTTTCCAATTCTCGTCGAGGAGTTGGTGATTATATCTCCCCGTACTGGGGTGATCGAAGCACGCGAGGTAATTAGCGAAAAGGCTGCGGCGCACTTTCTTTTGACTCCTAAGAGTAA
>JAUHWE010000643.1 GCA_030424825.1 Verrucomicrobiia bacterium | reverse complement strand
ACGTTCATTTGTTTCGAGGCGGTAGCTGTGTCTCGGCCCTGAGTCTTAGACTTGCGGGGAAGCGTTTGGGCGAGCTCGAAACCTTCGAAAAAGGCGTCCCACTCTGGTTCAACCGAGCGAGGGTCGCTCTTCCATTTCTCGTAGTAGGACTCGATTAGGTCGGCGTTGGAGCGCGATGCGATCGTTACCATTTCTTGTTTTTCGCGCGAATGCGTTTTGAATTTTAAGACAGCTTGAGCAGAGTTAAGGCTGCGACGTTCGCAAGAAGCGTTGGCGTCAGCAAGATTAAGTGTAATAAAAGGGGTGTATATTTTCGAATGGCTGAATGGGATTGGCCATTGATCGGAAAAGAATAGCCAGTAGGGTTCGCACCGCTATTAGTGATGGGATCGAAAGTGAAGATGATAGAAGAAAAGCTAAAAGAGATGCTGGTATCGCTGCAGCAGGGCATTAGGACCTCCGACTCGGAAGCCATATTGGAAGGGCTAGGTACGCTGGACAAACTGTTAGAGGCTCATCGAGGCGAGTTGGATCCGCAGTTGGTGCACTACCTTTCTCGGCGCAGTTACGAAAAGGCGCTGATGCATTTAGAGGGGAAAGATGGGATTCCAAAAGGAATTTGTGGAAAGTAAGGCCTAGTAGGAAAATGGGTAAGAAACACAAAAAAATCGCCGTTGAGGGCGGGGGTGGAGATCTCAGCACGAATCCGTTTGGAGCCTTGGAAAGCAAAGGGCTTCCGGAAAGGGAAATTGCTCCCAGGGAAACTCAACCATCGAGTCCTCCGAAACAGAGCGAGAAAAAGAAGAGCCGGGGCCGGGTTGATGTGGTCCGCCAACGATCCGCCGGAAGCGGAGGCTGGACGACGGTGGCAAAGAATTTCGTGGGGATTTCAGTGGAGGAGAAAAACGCCCTCAAGAAGACGATTCAAAAGCGATGTGGCGTGGGTGGAACGCTAAAGAATGGGGCGATCGAGATTCAGGGCGACAAGCGGGACCAGATCCGTGAGGTCCTGGAGTCGGCGGGGTTTCGCGTCGTATTCGCCGGTGGTTAAAAAACGCTCGCAAAGGTTCTAGGCATTCCGGGCCGCGTTGATGATCTCGATCGCGGATTTCGCTTTGTTGAGGGCGTAAATATGCACTCCGGGCGCACCTTTTTCGATGAGTTCCTCTACCTGGCGCATCGCCCATTCGACTCCGACTCTGCGAACGGCTTCCGGGTCGGATTCGACTTCGCTCAATTGCGACTCGAGCGCTCGTGGCAGTTCCGATTGGCAAAGCTGGGTGATTCGCTTTATCTGCTTGAGCGCGAGTACGGGCATGATTCCGGGAATAATGGGAAGGTTGATTCCGTGAGCCCGCACTTGATCTACGTATTCAAAATAGGCTGCATTCTCGAAAAATAGCTGCGTCGTGATGAAGGAGCCGCCAGCATCCGCCTTGATTTTCAAAGCGTCTAAATCCGACTTTAGCGATTCCGCTTCGGGGTGTTTTTCCGGATATCCAGCGATTCCGAGACAAATGTCGGGATGGCGGTCCTTGATGAAAGCCACGAGATCCGAAGCGTATTTGAACCCCCCTTCAGTGACTTGAAAATCAGATTGGCCCTGAGGCGGATCACCTCGCAAGGCCATGATATTTCGATATCCCTCGTTGTGGAAATCGTCGAGGATCTCTCCAAGCTCCGCTTGGGTCGAGCCCACGCAGGTGAGGTGAGGCATGACCTGAAGGCCAACTTCATCTTTCATCCGTCGGCTCACTGTTGCGGACAAGTCGCGGGTACTGCCACCTGCGCCATAAGTGACGGAGACAAAATCCGGATTGCAGGTTGAGATTCGTTTACCGGCCTGAACCAGCGGTTCGATGGATTCAGCGGTCTTGGGTGGAAAGAATTCCACGGACAGGAGGGGACGCCCTTTTTCTAGAAGTTCAGAAATGGTCTGCTGCTTAGGCATAAGATATCAACGTATTCGAATCTATTGATATGTAAAAATTAAATCTGATAGCAATCCTAAAATGTAGCCCGTTGTGCCCCATTCTACGGAAACTTTCGGATGGGTATCAAACGGCTTGCTCGGTCTGAAGCTTTAGCTGTCCGCAGGCGGCGGCGATGTCGTGTCCCTTTTCTCGCCGGATCGTCGCGCTTACGTCTTTCCGTCTAATCCGATCGTAAAAGCTTTCTTGCCGGGTTAGACTGGGGCGTTTCCAGTCGAGTCCAGGGACGGAGTTGTAGGGAATGAGATTTACGTGGGCGTTTAATCGGAGGGCGATTTGGGCCAAAGCGTCCGCTTGTTCAAAGGTGTCGTTGATCTCTTCTATCAAGATGAACTCTAGCGTAACCATGCGTCCTTTGGTGGCGGCGTACCGTTCTATTGCAGGTATGAGAACCTCCAAGGGGTATCGTTTGTTGATTGGCATGATTTGTTCGCGAACCTCATTGGTGGCCCCGTGGAGGCTGACCGCGAGACGAAATTGCTCGGGTTCGTCGGCGAGCTCGAGGATCTTGGGCACCACTCCAGAGGTGGAGATCGTAATGCGCCGGGCCCCGAAATTCAGACCCCAAGACGCGTTCAGGATGCGCAGCGCGGGCAGGAGATTCTCGTAGTTGGCCATGGGCTCTCCCATTCCCATCACTACAATATTGTCGAAGGACGCGATTTCCTCGCGTGCTCGTTCCGTAGTCCCGTCTTCGAGGTGGCAGACGTGGATCAGTTGGGAGACGATCTCTCCAACGCTGAGGTCCCGTTTCCAGCCGGCGAGCCCGGACGCGCAGAAGCGGCAGCCGTAGGCGCACCCCACTTGGGTCGAGATGCAGATGGTCTTGCGCGAGTCCTTTTGCCCGACACCCACTTGGGGGGCCCTTATGACTACCGTTTCCACGAGGGAGTGGTCTCCCATTTCCAACAGCAGCTTCTCGGTTTCGTCAGCAGACTCTTTGGCCAGGATCCGCTTTGTAGGCGCAATTTCGAACTCCTGTTCTAGTCGATCACGGAGCGGTTGGGGGAGGTTGCTCATCTCGTCCCAAGAGCGAGCTCGTTTCTTGTACAGCCAGTCGAGCACTTGCTTGGCCCGGAATCGGGGCTCGCCCATTTCGGCGAATCGATTCTGCAGGGAATCTAGGTTTTCGCCATAAATCGGCTTTTTCTCAGGAACGTATTTCATGGAGCTTGGAAGCGTGGTGATAGGAATGCGTTATGGA
>JAUHWE010000642.1 GCA_030424825.1 Verrucomicrobiia bacterium | reverse complement strand
ATCGCTTTGACGTCCTCAAATTTCTTATACCGTTCGGCGTTAGGCAACACACCGCCCACATGGTCTGTCTCTTTAGGAGGCAAAGGCTGTTTCCATCCTCCGCCACCTCTGCGGTCTGGCTGGTTTTGACGATGCCCCCCCTTTTTGTTCTTGGACCTATTCTTCTGGTTGGGATGCGGGCCGCGTTTATTCTGATTCCGGTTCCCACCTTGGTTTTGATGGTGATTCTTCTGATTTGACTGGTTTCCGCGATTATCGTTTTGCGAGTTTCCGTTCTCGCTTTTGCCTTCAGAATTCTTGTCCGTAGAATCATCCGAAGGTTCGCGCTTCCTTTTGTCCTCCGGAACGTCCGGGGCCACTTCGACCTTATCGACATCATCGAAATGCGAACCACGTCCTTTGAAATCGACAGGACGGAATTCCGAGCTGTCCTTCTTTTCCGGAGCAGGAGCAGGAGCCGATTCGGCTTCAACGGAAACCTCTTTGGCTGGTGTCGCCTTCGAAGCGCCATCCGCTTTCTTAGCCACTTTTTTCGCGACTTTTTTGGCCGCTTTCCGAGCCGTCTTCCGGGCTACTTTCTTGGCTGCTTTGGGAATTTCGCCCAAATCCAGTTCCGCAGGAACGTTTGGTTCGTTCGTCTGTTCAGATTCGCTAGACATAAGAGGATATAAATTACCTTCGCTTGGAGGGGGCTGCCACATCGGCTTGCCACTTCCTAAAGTTTGCGTGGTGGGTGGTATAGAAAATTAGAGTCGCGTGAGAAGCGTTTTTATTTGGTCTTCCAGAAATTCGAGGGATCCCTCATTAAGCAGTACAAAATCAGCAAACTCCGCCTTTTCGGGGACTGGCATTTGCCGACTTATGCGTGCCAACGCCTGAGCTCGGCCTATGCCTTTATGCTCTAACCGTTCGACCTGCGAAGTAAGATCAGTGAACACGCAAACGGTAAAATCAACCCTATTCTGCAGGTTTTTTTCGAAGAGCAAGGGGATCTCCACGATCCAATTCGCTTCCGGATCCACGGCGACTGCCCTTTCCCATGCCTTACGGACCTTCGGGTGAAGGATCTCCTCCAGCGCCTTGAGCTTCTGGTTGTCGCTAAACACGATCGAGCCTAGCAGAGTGCGATCCACTCCGCCGGATTCCGCCTTAACCTTCGCCCCAAAGGTTTCGACCACTTCCCGAATCGTCTCAGGCTCTGTTGCCAAGAGGTCATGCACGATCTCGTCGCTGTCGAGCCGATTGAAGCCGTGGGCCTCGAACATGCGACCCGCCGTGGACTTGCCGCATCCCATTCCCCCTGTCAGGCCGATTACCATTGTTCGTAATCTGACAATTCCCGCTGATCCGACAACAAAGATCCGACCGCTTCGCGGAAAAGCCCCATCACAAGCCGCTTTCCCAATCCCCAACTCCCTTTCATCTTGCCAATTCGCCGCCACCAGAATCGATTTACCAGTCGCTGTTAACCCCAATCTAAACTCACTCGAATGCTAGCCACCGTAAAAAGCGCCGCTCTGCAGGGTATCGAAGCCGTCCCCGTCCTTGTTGAAGTCAATTCAGGCGAGAGCGGGGATCCGCGTCTCATTATGGTCGGCCTGCCCGACACCGCTGTCAAAGAGTCTGATGATCGCGTTTTTTCCGCCTTGTCGAATTCGGGATTCCGAAAGCCCCAAACCCGCACTACGATCAATCTCGCGCCCGGAGACCTGAAAAAGGAAGGGCCCATGTACGATCTCCCGATCGCCTTGGGCATTCTGGAGTCGACCGGGCAAATGAGCGCCAGCGGACGCTTCGATAAGTTTACGATCGCAGGGGAACTCAGCCTGTCTGGAGCCGTAAGAGCGATTCGGGGCGGCCTCGCCTTTGCCCTGCAAGCCAAAGCGAAGGGCCAGCGGGGGGTCATTCTTCCGGTCAAATCTGCCCGAGAGGCTGCCCTGGTAAGCGGCATCGAAGTGTACGGGGTTGAAACGCTCGACCAGGCTAAACGCTTCCTCGAAGGCGAGCTGCAACTCAGCCGTTTTGACCAATCGAGTCTTTTCGACCAGACCCGCCACACTTCGAATCTCGATTTCCGTGATGTGAAGGGCCAGGAGCAAGCCCGCCGAGCGGTCGAAATCGCCGTCGCTGGAGGACACAACTTCTTGATCATCGGACCTCCAGGCTCAGGGAAGTCAATGATCGCGAAACGAATTCCAACCATCATGCCAGATCCGACGCTCGAGGAATATTTGGAAATCCTCCAAATCCAGTCCGCTTCCGGGGCAACCAAACGCTGGGATGCCTTGGAAAAGAAACGGCCCTTCCGCTCCCCTCACCACACCATAAGCGACGTCGGTTTACTCGGCGGCGGCACCATTCCCGGACCCGGCGAGATTTCTCTCGCCCACAACGGGGTGCTTTTCATGGACGAATTGCCGGAGTTCAAACGCTCCGCTCTAGAAGTCATGCGGCAGCCGTTGGAAGACGGGCAAGTTACGATCTCCCGCTCTGCGGGAAAAGTCACCCTCCCCTGCAACTTCATGCTGGTGGCAGCGATGAACCCCTGTCCCTGTGGCTACCTTGGTTCCCGCCAAGGAGACTGCGCCTGTTCCACAATACAAGTACAGCGATACCGCAGTCGCATCAGTGGTCCGCTGCTCGATCGGATCGACATTCACGTTGAAGCCCCCGCTCTCAGTATTGAAGAGTTGAGGACATCCCAAAAGGGCGAAAGTTCAGAGGTTTTGAGACAGCGGATTAGCGCCGCTCGAGAGATTCAGCTGAACCGGTTTCGCGAAGAAGACTACGTCACCAACTCCAGCATGTCCGAATCGGAAATCGAATCCTATTGCGCCATCACTCCCCAGATGGGAGCCATTCTGCAAACCGCGATGGAAAAGCTCTGCCTATCCGCCCGCGCCTACAATCGTATCCTGAAAGTCGCCCGAACCATCGCCGACCTCGCAGAGTCCGAAGCCATCCAGCTTAACCACCTCACCGAAGCGATCCAGTACCGTAGTCTGGATCGCACGACGCGTGTTTAGCATTTGAGTCGTGCGCATTCTACAGGCATCAGTAGTAATGTAGAAAACCGATATGGGAACACGCCTTAAACGATTCATTTGGACACTGGGAATCATCGCCCTGATTTCAGGAGCCTACGGAGTATTCATCGTCCTGGACCCATCTATTCCACTCCCTCTTCGCCTGGCC
>JAUHWE010000024.1 GCA_030424825.1 Verrucomicrobiia bacterium | reverse complement strand
TAGGTAGTAGACTCGATGGAGCCCTAAGTAGCTTTGACTAGCCTATGAACAAAAAATGGCTTCAGATCGTCCTCTTGCAAAAAAAAGTGGCTCTCCAGAGGGAGAGCCACTTGGCGCAAATAGGATAATGAGTCCTTATCCGAGCAATCGAAGTGCGATCGAGCCCGACGCATTCGCCTGGCCAAGCATGGCGGAGCCGGATTGAACGAGGATGTTGGCTCGAGCCAACTGGGTCGATTCGGTGGCGACATCCACATCGATGATGCGGCTGTTTGCCGCCTCGAGGTTTTGCTTGTTGATCGTCAGCATTTCCGAAGCGAACGAGAGGCGGCTTGCCTGAGCCCCATTTTCCGCACGAAGCGTTGCCACGTTTTCGATGGCCGATGTGAGCTGAGCGAGGGAAACATCTGCCAAGTCCGTTGCCCCAGTGGCGCTGGTCACAGCGTTGACCAAGGCAGCCTGGTTTACATCGACGGAAGTTCCCGTATCTTCAGTTACGGCCACAGACAGTGTCGTCGCTGAGGTGCCCGAGGTGAAGATTGATACTCCATTGAATGTTTCGCCGGAGATCGCTGTAAGCTGAGCTTTCAGGGCGTCGAATTCAGTGTCGTAATTGGCAATGTCGTTAGAGTTTTTAGTAACGTCTGCTGCCAATGTCTTCAGTTCTGACATGCGGTCAAGTACCTTGCCCGCGATTTGGAATGCTCCATCCTGGGTCTGTAAGAAGGACTGCGCATTCATGATGTTGGTGTTAACCGCTTCAGTCCGCTTGATAGCGGCTGAGAGCTTCATGGATACAGCGAGTCCCCCTGCGTCGTCAGATGGGGCGGTGATCTTCAAGCCGCTTGATAGGCGATTGAGGCTCTTTTGCAGCAAGGTATTGCTACTAGATAGGTTATTCTTCGCGACCGTGGCCGCAGTGTTGGTGTTTATTGTAACTGACATATTATATCATCCTTGATTGAGGCTGTAGCGTCCGTGCCACAGCGAATCTGTTTGTAAGCGTCAGACAGCGCTTTTCCTACATAAGTGGAGGAAATTCTAGCTGAACAAGGAAGTAGAGCTTCCGGTCAGCAGAAGGAATTATGTTTTTTTTCACTTCATGAATATTCATTGGGTTGTATTGTTAGTAACTACGATTTACTTTTGGGAATAAATTGAAATGTAGGGCAAGCTGTTGTGGCTTAGGCTCGTTTTTTGTATCCAAGTATTAATGTTTATCCTGGCTTCGTTCGTTGGATGCTACAGGTCGATTTAAGAAGGATTGCTAGTCGATAGGAATCGAACTGCATTTTACTACTTTAAGGATTTCGAAGGAACGTATTCGCAAGGTTGCGAGTAGATTCTTCTAACCCCATCGGAAAAGGTCGATTGGCTGGATTGGCGTGACGATTTTTTGAGTACGATCGTGAAGGATATCCAATAGAGGATCATCATTCTAAAGACTTTCTGAGATAGGCTCCTCGCCCGAAAGCGAGGAGCCCATGTCGTAGTAGTAACTAACCCAAAAGTCTTAGGGCAACCTGTGAAGAGGCGTTGGCTTGACCAAGCATCGCGGCTCCTGCTTGAACGAGAACGTTGTATTTGGCTAACTGCGTAGACTCTTCTGCCACGTCGACGTCGATTATTCGACTGTTCGCGGCTTCCAGATTCTCCTTGTTTATAACGAGCAGCTCGGAGGCGAAGGTCAGTCGGTTTGACTGAGCACCATTTTCCGCTCGCAAAGTAGCGACATCTTCAATCGCGGTTGTTACTTCGCTGATGCTGAGCGCGGCTAGGTTGGCAGAAGCGATAATAGTCGAAAGATCGTCTGCCAGAGTTGCCTGGTCGATATCAACTGTAGATCCTCCATCTTCGGCTGTAGCGACTGACAGCGTGGTTGCCGTGGCTTCGGATGTGAAGAGGGAAACTCCATTGAACGTTTCACCCGAGATTGATGTTAGTTGTGCTTGAAGCGCGGTGAACTCGGTATCGTAATTGGCGATATCGCTCGTATTTTTCGTCACGTCGTTGGCAAGTATCTTCAGTTCTGAGATACGGTCTAACAACTTGCCGGCTACTTGAAATGCGCCGTCTTGTGTTTGCAAGTACGACTGAGCGTTCGCGATGTTCGTATTGACGGCATTAGTCCGATTAATCGTTGCCGACAGTTTCATCGAAACCGCAAGTCCACCCGCATCGTCTGACGGGTTGACAATCTTCATTCCGCTTGAGAGCCGGTTAAGGCTTCTTTGGAGCAAAGAGTTGCTTTTTGCTAGATTGTTGGACGCAAGCGTAGCTGCGCTATTAGTATTTATTACTACTGACATGTTAACTTCCTTGTTTTTAATTGCGACGTCCGTGTCGCGACGGGCTGTTTTTGAATCGTGTCAGCCACACGGGTAACGGGTTAAGTTACGCCAATTAGTATCGGTCCTCTATGGATAACTTTAGAGAAAAGCGCGGCTATTTTGCGGAAATACACCAGCCGATAGAGGAGATCCTCTATTGGGCCTTAGCGATTCTGACTTATTGGGTGCAATCTAAGATGCTTGCATCTATTCCCAGTTGGTTAGGCTGTAGGTTGATGAAGCGTCATATTCTGGGTTTGGTACTGGCAGGAGGACAAAGCAAGAGGCTGGGTCGGGATAAAGCGATGATCTCATTTCACGGAGGGCAGACTCAACTAGAGTATTCGCTTTCTTTGTTGGACGCCTTTTGTTCTAGAACCGCGATTTCGAGTCGAGAGAATCAACGATGCGTGGGAGAAGTTAGCTGCGGAGCGGAACTTGTTTTAGATCTTGAGGAAGTAAAAGGTCCTATGTCAGGTGTTATGGCGGGACTTCGAGCAGCCCAGGGTTGGCCGATTTTGGCACTCGCATGTGATATGCCGATGGTCGATGGGAGCCTTGTATTAAGATTGCTGAGTCAAAGAGACTCGGGAAAACTAGCGAGTTGTTTCATTGGAGAAAATGGAAGGCCAGAGCCACTACTTGCGATTTATGAGGCTAACGCGATGGAGGAACTTCAGGAATTGTCCCGAAAAGGGGAATTCAGTCTCCGGCATTTTCTTGAGAGTTCTGACGTTGAGAGGGTTCCATGCAGGAGGCCGCAATTGCTCGCGAGTGTGAATACGCTTGAAGACCTGGGTAGAATAAAGGAGAAACTAGCGGAAGAATCTACTTAGATGTCGATAATAGTGAGACCTAGAATCCTTCGCATTTTTATATCTACTGGCCATGACTTCAAAGGAAGACATGGTAAATCCCGCTTAAATCACGGGACTCAAAGTGTAGACTCTGTAGAATGTCTTGCAGCGAGGGGTCTTGCGGGTGATCGTTTTCTTGATTATAAGGATAATTTCAAAGGACAGGTGACCTTTTTTGACAACGCAAAAGCTGTATGGCTAGAAGAGTCACTTGGTCTGAAAGGTTTCGATGCATCGCAATTGCGACGCAATGTCCTAACCGAAGGGATCGACTTGGCTAGTCTAGTTGGCCAGCATTTCCGAATGGGCGGTGTATCCTTCGAAGGCGTCGAAGAATGTGCTCCGTGTTACTGGATGAATGAAGCGCTGGGCCCTGGTGCGGAATCGCTCATGAAAGGTCGAGGAGGCCTCCGGTGCCGCATACTGACTTCCGGGATTTTGAAAGTGGGACCCGTTGAATTCATAGGAGCCGCGTGTAGCGAAGAAAATGGCTGAAGTCATACTCGATGGAGAGACGGTCAATTTTGAAGGACCTTCCCCGTCCTCTTCTAGAGAAGTGTGGACGCTAGTTGAAGGGCATTTGGGTGAGTCCGGGTTGCTAATCGAGCGATGCCTTGTCGATGGAGTGCCATGGACCCCAGATACAGGCGACTGTCGAGAGGCCTATGAAACAATAGAAGTCTTTTCAATGACTCTTGAGCAAAACGTAGCAAACATTGTGGAAGCCCTTTTAAACGACAAAATGCGATTTTTGGAGCGGTGGATGACCGGGGCATCCAGATCGTTGAGTCAGCCTTGGGCTCAATTTCAAAACGAGGGGATCGAGATTTTGAATGAGACTCAAACATTAGTACAGTGTATTGGGCTGATTACCGAGTATGCGAAACAGAAACAGCTGATATGGTCGGAATCGATCAGGCAATCAGGGGAGAGGTTTAATGAATCGCTGTCTCTGTTGATGGATTCAATTGAAGTTGCTGATTGCATATTGTATTCGGATACAGTGGCGACGGGAGTTTATCCAGCATTGGTCGAGATATATCAGATACTTTCGGATCAAGTGAGTCTGTCGTTGGCTGAAAAAGGTGCGAATGAATAGTGAACGGAATTTCGAAACTGTATTCAAAGAGCGGTTTCCATCTTTGACTACTCGATTGAACGGTTTGGAGCGTTCGAAAGTGCAGTCAATCGAGACCGAAAGCCTAGCCAGCCGGTCGAACGATTGGCCGGCATTGCTGGAGAGGTGGCTAGAGGGTTTGAATCTGGAACCAAATACGGCATACGCATTAACGGGGTTCGGAGATGGAAGCCACGTTGCGGCGCTGCTGGACAGACTGCCTGAAGGTTCGTATGTTTTCTGTGGAGAGGAAGATGTAGAGCTTTTTGTAGCTCAATCGAATAAGGAGAAAATCGTAAATCTCCTCGAAGATCCGAGACTGTTCATTGGAATAGGGGACTTGAATGCGGATTTCTTTGAATCCCTTTCGCGTTTTCCGATCTTAGAACTTACAGATATCCGGGCACTGGTATTTTCGCCCATCTACAATCTATCTGCGGATTACTATGCATCCTTTTTATCGGAGTTTACCCGATCTTTCGAGTATTGGAGAAAGTTGTACGGAACAAATGTAACCGCCTCGGAAAGGTGGCAAAAAAACACCCTTACGAACGCTCTCTTTCTAATAGAGGCTCCTGACATTCAACGACTGCAGGGAGCCTTTTCTGGGATACCCGTAATCATGGTCTCAGCGGGGCCCTCTTTAGATGTCTCGCTCGACTTTATTAAGGATAATGAAAAGCGGTGTATTATTGTTGCGGTGAATTCTTCTTACCGCGCCTTGCGTAACTACGGGG
Organism: Verrucomicrobiia bacterium; assembly: GCA_030424825.1. GTDB lineage: Bacteria > Verrucomicrobiota > Verrucomicrobiia > Opitutales > Opitutaceae > Pelagisphaera. Next base: position 10,954 of record JAUHWE010000024.1, on the reverse strand, counting down.
TCGTCCCGCATTTTGTAATTGCTGCGGATCCCTATGAATACACAGATTGGGGGTTCGAGGGTGTTTCGTGCTCTGATTCCGTTTTGATCTGCCCATTCATCGTATTTCCTCCGGTTGTTGAACGGTTTCGAGGGCGGATCTTTACCTGGTCTCAAAATAATTTGCTGGCCTCGTACCTGAGGCTTACGATGGGAAATGGAATGGGATCAGAAATTCAGGAAATTGGTACGGTATCCGCATGTATTTTCGATATCGCAAAAATATTTTGCAGTCCATCCATCGTATTTGTCGGCCAGGACTTGTCTGCAAAATCTGACGGACAGCTGCACAACAGTGATTCGTTTTATTCTGACCTTGGAACGAATCGTTTGTCCGGAGAGGATTTCCGAACGGTGCCGGGAAATATCGAGGAGAGCGTGAACGTTGACGAAAAGCTCTTTGTCTATTTGAAAGCGTTTGAGTCGCTGGCTCAAAAGCATGGTGCGGATCTTGAGCTCTTCAATACGTCACCATTTGGAGCCCGTATCGAAGGAATTCCCTACATTTCCACGGATGAGATGAATCAGCGCCTGAAACGAGCCGTTACTAGCGACTTTGAGTCAAGGTTTGAGAAAGTTCAGTGTGCCCTGTCGTCGCAAGAATCGGTAGGAGATCGTCTCGAGAAGATTCTAGAGTCGATATCACAATTCGGGAAAACTGTTTGTGAAATCGCCTTGCAAGGTGCTTTGGCCCTTGAGGAGGTCCTCTGTGACGAAGCTGCGGATATTCAATCGGCGATTGCGACTGCTGAAAAGCTGAAGCAAAGTTTGGAGGTCCGATTCGAAGAGAACTCAGACCTACATAAAGTGATGAGTGATGGGGCGCTAAAATATGAACGCGCACTCTATGCTCGGGCCATCCAGGATGTTAGGAAGGTCGAGGACGAGCAACGAAAGGCGGGAGAGAATCTACGGGAATATTTCTGGTCGATAGCGGAGGGTTCCTTCTCATTCTACAGCGAAGTAGAATATGGGCAACGGGGTTTGTGCCGTTCGAACACGCTCATTTAAATATTACCGCCGTAGCTCACGCTTTAGAGTGATGTGCCTATCGGTAATAGAGTATTTCAGGCCAATCTTAGAAATCCTGCTAAAGTTACTCATTGCCCGGTCGAACTAGAAATTGTTTAGGTAAGGTATCTAATGCAGTTTCAATTAGCAGGTTTAGCGAGCGGTTTTGATTGGCAATCCATGATTGAGCAATTGATGTCGGCTGAACGGATACCACAGACGCGATTGAGAGCGGAACAAACGGAGAACAACGATAAGCGAAATGCGTTGCAACTGTTGGAGACTAAGCTGAATACCCTTAATTCAACAGTCGGGAGCTTCAGCGACAGCACGCTTTTCAACTCCAAATCGACCACCTACTCGGATGATACGCTTGGTATCACGGCGAACGCGGGGACGTCTGCATCAGAAGGAACCTACGAAGTAAGCGTTACGCAACTCGCGTCGACTTCGAAAAGAACGGGAATTTCAGATGTGGGAGGAACGATAGGCTCAGCCAACACCGTGATTTCTAATTTGAATCTCGCTACCGAAATAACTGAGGGGACGTTTTTCATCAATGGACAGGAAATCACCATTCAGGAAACCGACACGCTTCAAGACGTATTCGACGGCATATCCATCGCTACCAGTGGTGTCGTTTCGGCCTCATACGATAGTGTTGCCGACAGGGTCACTTTAACCAGCTCCTCTGGTGAGCTTGAGCTTGGCGGTACCGCCGATTCCAGCAACTTTCTGACAGCTCTGAAACTGAATCAGATTGAAGTCGTTAGCGCCGGAGGGGGATCGACCTCGGTAACGAGCACGGGCACGCTCGGGGTCGTTGACTTGAATAGCTCAATTGCGACAAGCGGCATAAGTGTTGGGTCTCCGATTACGGGTTCTGGCACGATCACCATAAACGGCGTAGCCATCTCTTTCGATGCGGATTCCGAAAGTATGAGCACATTGATGAACCGGGTGAATGAGTCCGCTGCCAACGTTACCATGACCTACGATTCCGCAGCGGATCAGTTTCGAATCGTAAATCGGGAAACCGGTGCGTTGGAAATGCCGGTAATTGACAGTGGCAACGGGATTATGGCGGCTTTGGGTCTCGATGGATCGGCTACGATAGGACAAGACCTGCAGTTCTCGATAGATGGTAGCTCAACAATTTCGAGCCGTTCGAACACGATCTCAGAAAAGGATCATGGAATCACGGGACTTTCGATCACCGCTTCCGAAACGGGAACCCAGACGATCGGTATCAGCCGAGATTCGGAAAATCTCAGCCAGCAAATCAATACCTTCATTTCTGCCTACAACGATGTGCAGGACTACATCCTGGAGCAGACTAAGATTACCGTAGAGGGTACGGAAGTTACGCGGGGCGACCTGGCGGGGAATAGGGAAGTGTATGATCTCGATACGAAGCTTCGTTCTTTAGCGTTCCGACAAATTGAAGGTCTCGGCGGAGATGTGTTCCGGCTGGAGCATATGGGAATCGATTTTATTAGCGGCACTTCTAAATTAGAGGTGAAGGATTCTGCGAAACTGGAATCCACTCTCTCCGCCAATTTGGGAAAGCTGGAAAGCTTTTTCATGGGCGACGTGGATGGCGACGGGGATACCGAGGAATCGTTTTCATCGAGAATGGTGTCGTTTATAGACAATTACACGATTGACGACGGGATTTTGGATACCCAGATCGCGACCTTCAACGATCAAAACAAGGCGATTGACGACAAGATCGAGGATATGGAGCGTCGTCTAGAGTTTACAAGAGCGGCATTGGAAGCCAGTTTTATTGCCATGGAAGAGGCACAAGCTAACATTCAACAACAATCAAACGCCCTATCGGGCTTATCGTTGTGATGATTTTGTTTCTTTCCCACAGGCATGAGGCTATCTTTTAGACCCAATATAGGTCTGCCTATTGTGGCGACCGCTCTAATTGCATTTCTATCAGGTTGCGGAACGGTTCACAAAGTGAACTCGCAGTACGATACGACAATTGGAAAAAAGAGGCAGACGACGAACGTCTACCAGAAAGCGCCGTTACCGGTGACCTTGAATCGAGTGGCCTTGCTTCCCATGTATAAAGGGAGCTACAATCATCTCGATTTTGAGAGCATTGAGGAAAACTTTAGGCTCGAGCTGGTAAAGCGGTCGCTCTTTGAAGTGGTCCCTCTAACTCCAGAAGAAATGGGGATGCTGTTCCCACAGGCTCGGTATTCGTCAATTGAGCATTTGCCGACCGATCTTCTCACCAAGCTTAGTGCGAAGTATGCGATCGACGGCTTGCTTCTCTTAGATGTGAGTTACTTTAAGCCCTACGAACCTGTTGGACTCGGTATTCGAGCGAAGTTGCTCGATGGACATACGGGGGAGATTATCTGGGCAGCCGACGAAGTCTTTGACGCTTCCAATCCAGCGGTTTCGAATGCCGCAAGAAAGTACTACAAGACGGAATCCATCATTCAATATCCACTTCACAACACTCAAAGCATCCTTCACAGCCCTAACCGATTTTCTAAATATGTCGCCCATTCGCTATTTAGTGCGATTTATTTACAAAAAGATTAAAGTTCATCAGGAGAGAGTCGTTTTTAAAGGAAATTAACAAATTAGCCTGATAAAACATTAATCTAACTAACGTAATGAATATAAATAACCACCCACAAACAAACGAACTCTATACTCAGAAAATAAACGCTACCGATGCGAAAAAGCGCACGAGTGCACCGACTGAATCTGAAGCGGAAATTAAACCAACCGGAGAGAAGGTTGAGTTGTCGAAGCTAGATGCGTTACGCAGTATGCCAGAGATCCGGCCGGAAGTGGTCGCTCGAGGAAAAGAGCTGCTGAACGATCCGAATTATCCTTCGAAAGAAATTGTCGACTCGATTGCTAAACTCATCGTACCCCTTGACGATGAAGATTAAGTAGTGGGCACTAGGATTCAACCGTCCTAGTCTCCGTATTAATACCAACTAACTTATGAATCGAAACGTCGCGTCGTACAAAAAAGCCGCTATCTTATCGGCCAGTCCTGAGCGCTTGATTTTAATGCTCTATGATGGAGCGTTGGATGCCATGCGAAGGGCAAAGACGGGTTTCGAGATTGAGGAAGTGAAATCGCGCAACGAGACAATCAGTAATAATCTGATCAAGGCGCAAAATATATTTGGGGAGCTTCAGCGTTCCCTGCGACCCGAGAAGGGAAACGAATTTGCAGATAGAATGTTTGGTCTTTATGATTTCTACTCGATGAAACTCAATGAAGCGAATTTCAATAAAGAGGAAGCTCCAATCGATCTGGTAATTGAACTTTTCTCGGAAATCCGAGATGCTTGGGAAGAGATGCTTTCGAAGCAGAAGGTCAACGCGGAATCGGTACCTGTAGCGTCGGGAATGGGCGTTGGTGAAGGACTGTCCCTTCGAGCCTAGTATCATTATTGGGCGTTTAGCGACTGAGAATCCTCGCTTTGATTGGTCGGTGGAGCTTGCTTGCCATCCGTAAATTCCCAAACTGAGTCCACAGAATAATGGATGTGGTAAATTTTGTCAGATGATTGGAATGGAAAAAAGGTTTGTTCTGCTAGCCGCTTACGAGGAATTAACCGAGAAAGAAACCTTTTGTATTAAGGAAGCGAATTTCGACGAGATCCGAAAGATCCAAGGGAAAAAGGTGAAACTTCTTGGAGAGATGGAGGCACTGGGTGATAAGGATCGATTGAGATTGGAAGAGAAGGAGGATTTTAACAATCGTATCGAACGATTGCAGATTCGAGAGAAGGAAAACGAGGAACGTCTCAACCTTTTGATGGTTCAAAATCGGTCTGAAATGAAATCGCTCTCGAAACACGCGAGCTCCGTATCTCAAATTCGGAAGGCTTACGGATCGGCGATCATCAGCGAGGCTCCTAACCGCTCTTTAAAAGGCAAGGCTTAGGCCTTTCGGAAAAGGCATGCCAGCGGATGAAGATGAGAGTGCCGACCCTTGGATTCCGTATGCCCGTCAGTGTATTGAGGATTCAGATATAGAATCGGTCATCTCTACATTGAAATCCGATTTTGTTACTCAAGGTCCCAGGGTTGAGTACTTTCAGGATGCTCTTTGCGAATATACGGGTGCTCAATACGCTGTGGCGGTTTCAAACGGTACTGCAGCGCTCCATCTCGCTTATCAAGGATTAGGGGTTGAAAAAGGGGATGTGGGTATTGTTCCATCAATTACATTTGTAGCTACTGCCAATGGCCTTCGCTACTGTGGTGCCAAGCCTGTATTTTGCGATGTCAATGGCGGTACAGGATTGTCTGATCAAGCTCACTTTGAAGCGGGGATACAAAACGCGGAATTGACTAGTGGTAAAGCAAAGATCCTTGTGCCTGTTTCATTCACTGGAAGAATGTGCGACCTTGAGTCCTTGTCCCATTTGGCGGCAAAACACGGATCATTTATAGTAGAAGATGCCGCTCATAGCCTGGGGGCTGCCATGAACGGTGTAAAAAGCGCTTCTTGCGTTTACTCCGATGCCGCGATTCTTAGCTTTCATCCAGTAAAGCATATATGCACAGGTGAAGGAGGCGCGGTACTGACAAACGATGAGGCTCTCGCCCGACGGGTTCGACGATTGAGATCCCACGGAATCGTAAAGCCAGATTCACTTTTGGAGTCAGAGGGAGCCTGGGCCTACTCTCAAGATGAGCTAGGCTGGAATTACCGAATGACCGATATACAGGCGAGCTTGGGTTCGAGTCAGTTGCTTCGGATCGATTCTTTTATGGAGAGAAGGAGGGAGATTGCCTTGCGGTATCATGATGCATTTGCCGATGAGGCATGTTTGCGCCATTTTGAGCGACCGGAGTTAAAAGAGGGATTGGCTTGGCATTTATATGTGATCCGTTTTCGTTCTTCAGACTTGCGTCGCAAGGCCTATGATTTTCTGCGTGCGAAGCATATTGGAACACAAGTGCATTACGTGCCGGTGTATCGGCATCCTTATTATAGCGATTTGAACGTATCTCAGTATCCGGGAGCGGAAGCTTTCTATTCTGGCTGTCTAAGCCTTCCTATGTATCCCTCATTGAAAGACGCCGACCGTGATCGAGTCGTCAAAGTATTGAAGCAGTTTTGTCAATCGGAGTCGTTATGATGGAAAGGCGTTCCATGGTAATAATCTGCCGTTTTGGATGTGAGCATGGATGGGGGCATATTACTCGCTGCTCAGCTTTGAGTAATTGTGCCCGTTCAATGGGTTGGGAAACTGAACTTTGCACTCCAAGCGACCCCAAGACTCTTACGAATGAGCAGCGCCGGTCTTTCACCAGAATAACCAGATGCGAAAATTTGGATTTAGATTCCGCTTTGGGTTCGAGGAGTCAGTTGGATATTTTGTTGATTGATGAGATGTATGAGTTGGATTCGTTTTACGCGAAGTCACGGGTAATTGTTGATAGATTCCCGGGAGCCAGACTCGTTGCGTTGGACGATATGGGAATTCGGTCGATGAGGGGCGTCCATTTGGTAATCAATACGGAGTTGGGGCTTTCTGCCGCTAATTACGAATCGAATAGGAGTCTTCTCGGAGAGCGATATGCGCTCGTGCGTAGCGCTTTTTCCAAGGAGCAATCTAGAAAAAGAAGGCTTTCCTCCGATTCGCTCCCTGTCCTCGTTATGATTGGGGGAACGGATCCTTTTGGTTGGACGGAGAAGGTTTTGGAGTCTTTAAGTCTATTCGAGGGCGTTCCATTCACGCCACTCATAGTTTCAGGTGACGGAAAAAATAGAGATTCTTTAGCGGGATCGCGGTCTAAATTCCCAGAGTCTGAATACGAAGTTGGGTTGAGTGATAGAGAGCTCGCTGATTGGATATCGCTTTGCCACTTCGGGGTTATAGGATGTGGCTCATCTGTCTACGAATTTGCTGCGATGAGTCGCCACTTTATTGGAATTTGTGTAGTGGACAACCAAGAACGCACTGCCAGAAAAATTGCGACCGAGTGGAAGCTTCCCGTTGTTTTCGGTGACTCGAATCACGATTTTAAGGCTGATTTTGACCGTGCCTTGAATTCTTTGTTGAGACAGCTCGAGCAGCCTGAGAAGGTTCGTTACGCTGATGTCGATTGCATAGGCACTCAAAGGGTAATGGAAGAGATCGAAAAACTTTGATCTTGTCTGAAAATCCAGGGGAGCCTTTGGCGGCATCCTAGTGGGTCTTCTCAGCTGATCCAGTCACCAGTTCTCAACGGGGAATGCTGTTCTATGTCTTTGGAGGCAGTTTTTCCGAGAATATCTTCCCAGTGCTTGGGAGCCAATCCTAGGGCGGGGCGAATGATTTTCAGATTATCTGTTGAAAGAATGTCTCCTTTTCTAATTGGTTTGGATGTGTAGATTGAGCGGCGGTATTGGAGTTGATGGGCATCTTGCTTCGTTGGGCCAATCTTATCCGATCCCAGTGAAGAATGGAGTGAATGAATCTGATTAACAAGTAGTTGCAACTCTTGGGGCTCCAAGGAAAATTCGGAATCAATGCCTCCATCCAGTCGACTATTGGTAAAGTGCTTTTCAACCAAACGTGCCCCCAGCGCGGTGGCGGCAAGGGATACTTCGTTTGTCAGAGTGTGGTCTGATAGACCTACTAGGCATTCGAATCTACTCGCCAATGTATTCATTGATCGAAGATGGAATCCGTCATTTTTACTTGGATACTCACTTACGCATTTTAGTAAAACGAGGTCCTGGCAGCCATTAGACCTCAACGTTTCGACAGCATCTTGGATCTCCGATTCCGTAGCCATGCCGGTGCTCATGACGACTGGCTTGCTCGTTTTTGCTACGCATTTTAACAGAGGGATATGATTTACTTCGAAAGAAGAGATTTTGTAGATTTCCGGATTGATTGAAGACTCGAGAAACGCGACCGCATTCTCGTCAAATGGCGTACTAAAAAGAAGCTTGCCAAGTGAGTTAGCATATTCGGAAAGAGGTGCATGCCATTTGTAGGGTGTAGAGGCCTCTTGATAGAGTTCATGCAGATTTCTGTCTTTCCAGATTCCGGAGGTGAGGATGAACTCCTTTGAGTGGGAGGGGAGGGTGATCGAGTCGGCGGTATAGGTCTGGATTTTTATGGCGTCGGCACCGCTTTCGATTGCCAGTTTTACCATTTGTTTCGCTGTATCAAAACATTGGTGATGGTTTCCAGAGAGTTCCGCGACAATGAGCGGTGGCTTGGAGGGATCGGAGATGTGATCGATCAAGCTCATCAACTTAGGGCTCCTAGTCTACTACCGATTTTTTGAACTTCTCGACAAGTGTGCAGAGATCCTCAATACAGAGTTTGTCGGAGTTGGTGAAGCTGTCGTATCCAAATCCTTCTGGACATATTTTTCCTTTGTACCGATCGCTGTCGTATTGCCAGTAGGGGTTGGACGGATGTATGACGAAGCGATTCTCTTGCTCAGTCGTATGGTGAGCCTCGTCGGCAGGGATCAACGATTCGTGCAATTTTTCTCCGGGGCGAAGCCCAATGATCTTAATCGGGCAACCAGGAGCGATTGCTTCAGCAAGGTCGCCAATCGTGCAGCTCGGCAGTTTCGGGATGAAAATCTCACCTCCAATCATATCTTCCAATGACTGAAGTGCGAAAGACACACCTTCTTGGATCGAGATGACAAAGCGCGTCATCTCTTTTTTGGTGACCGTTATCAAGCCTTTGTCTTTCTGCTTTAAGAAAATGGGAATAACGGAGCCTCTACTTCCAATGACATTGCCGTAGCGAACAACGGAAAACCGAGTATTGATTCGACCGCTATAGCTATTGCCAGCGATGAAGATTTTATCGGAGCAAAGTTTTGTGGCTCCGTAAAGGTTGACGGGGTTAACGGCCTTATCTGTGCTCAGCGCGATCACTCGCTGAACTCCCGTAGAGATCGCGGCATCAACCACGTTCATGGCCCCATTGATATTCGTCTTAATGAATTCGTGGGGGTTGTACTCAGCCGCAGGCACCTGCTTTAACGCAGCAGCGTGTATTACGTAGTCGACTCCCGCCATAGCTCGTTTGAGTCGGGGTTCATCTCGAACATCGCCTAGGAAAAATCTGATCTTCCCGGAGGCGAAGGCGGGGTTTGAAGCCATTTCTGATTGCTTCAATTCATCTCGAGAAAAAACAATCACCTTTTCAGGTTTAAATTTTGTCAGAATCTCGCGGCAGCATTGCTTGCCGAAGGAACCGGTCCCACCGGTAATCATGATTGTCTTCCCGTTTAGCATTAAGGTAAGGCGAGAATGTGTAGGATTCGTTTCTCTTTGTAAATGAGCGAAATAAGGGAAAGTCCATTCGTTGGGTTACTTTGTCCGAGAATGATCGAGCGCTGTCCAAATCTCCTTGATTTGATATTTGGACGAGCAATGGGGGTAGATTGAGTCTATTTTTACAAAAACCGGGTCCGATTTTGTTTCAATCTCTCGCTTTGTATCTAAGTTATGAAAGTCGGACCCCATTTAGGAGGGACCGATTTTTCATTAATTGTGATAGGTAAACCTACAATATCCGGAACTTAAGCTAAGCGTTTATGACCGTGGAAAGAATACTCATCCTCGACGATGAGCTTGTAATAAGAAAGGCTCTCGAAGAACAACTTAGAAGAAAGAGGCTCTCGGTTTGCAGCGTCTCGACTTTGAAGGAAGCGGAAAACCATCTACAGAAGGACGAGTTTGATTTGTTGTTTGTTGATGTTCATCTGCCCGACGGAAATGGCACGGAGTTGCTGGATCGGATCGAAACGATGCCAGACCCTCCGCTGGTGGTAATTATAACGGGAAACGGGACGGTTGAGTCCGCTGTGGAGTGCATGCGTTCGGGAGCGTTTGACTACATTATCAAACCATTTTCTTCGTCGCAAATCGACGTTCTAATGAAAAAGGCGAAGGACTACCGTCAACTGATTAAGGTAAACCAGTTCTTTGCCCAGGAAAGCGTCGAAGGGGCGGAATTGATCGGAAAGAGCGCTCCGATCGAAAATTTGCGTTCAATGGTGGGTAAGGTGGCGCCTACAGAAGCTACCGTTTTGATAAACGGGGAAAATGGTACGGGTAAGGAGCTGGTTGCCAGTGAGCTTTATCGAAGAAGTAGCCGGCGGAACGCGCCTTTCATTAAGGTCAATTGTGCGGCGATTTCGGAAACTCTGATTGAAAGCGAGTTTTTCGGGCACGAAAAAGGAGCGTTTACAGGAGCGATGCAACGCCGGGAAGGTCGCTTCGAGCTCGCCGATGGAGGAACCATTCTTCTTGACGAAATCAGCGAGATATCGCCGAAGGTTCAAGCGAAGCTCCTGCGGGTTTTACAAGAGCGCGAATTTGAGCGCGTAGGGGGCAACAAGACCATAAAGGTCGATGTGCGAGTGATCGCGACGACGAACCGCGATTTAATGAGATCGGTTGAAAAAGGAGATTTCCGCCAGGATTTGTATTACCGGTTGAACGTTTTTCCGATTCATGTACCCCCGTTGAGAGATCGGGGAGGTGATGTGATCTTGTTGGCCAAGACCTTTGCCCAGAAGTTTGCCCGGAAACATGGAATCAGTCTCACCGGATTTGAAGATTCCGCGACGCGCTGCCTGGCTTCTCATCCCTGGCCTGGAAATGTGAGAGAACTTCAAAACACAATTGAGCGATCGGTCATTCTCTCTGAGGCCGGATCGAAAATTTCCGCGGAGTCGTTGGGTCTGATGCCTATGATGGCCAACGTGAGTGCCCCTGCCTTTCGTGAATCTGTCGCGGCTCCCGAGCCGGTTGGGATTGAGGCAAGATCGGGTGGCTACGAGAGTTCAGTGGGGGCCGCATTTGCCTCTTCGGCATCGCAATCTTCACCCGATTCCCCAGCAGAATCCAACTTTTCCGATTTCAGTGAGGATCC
>JAUHWE010000641.1 GCA_030424825.1 Verrucomicrobiia bacterium | reverse complement strand
TGTTCGCGTTATGGTCCGATATCCTGAAGCCCAGCGAAAGTCCCTGTCCACCTTAGATTCGATGATGATTCGTACGCCGAATGGAACGGAAGTCCCTTTCGACACAGTGGCCGAGATTAAGCCCGGCAAGAGTTTGCCCGCCATTTACCGTGTAGACCGGATGCGTCAGTTAAGCGTTTCCGCAACTGCGGACTCTGACGAACTGGATGTTGACGCAATCGTTGCAGAGCTCGAAAGGGATTTTATGCCAGAACTTGTCGGGCAGTATGTGGGAATGAACTACGTGAAATCTGGCAATGCTCGCCAGGCGGAGGAAGATGCCCGTAACATTCGGTTCAATACGATGCTTGTGATCATTGGGGTTTACGTACTTCTCGCCATACCGTTTCGAAGTTATGTAAAGCCATTCATTGTGATGTCGGTCATTCCGTTTGGAATTGTCGGGGCCATTTTGGGCCATGTGATTATGGATTGGATTTTGTCGGCGATATGGGGTGGTGGTGTGACAGTGAACATTATGTCTCGACTGGGTTTCCTCGCGCTCTCAGGAGTCGTAGTAAACGACAGTCTGATCATGGTCCACTTTATCAATGCGCGTGTTAAGGCAGGCGATTCCTTGTCAGACGCGGTGCGGTCCGCTGGCGTGCGGCGCTTCCGCCCGATCTTGCTGACCTCTATGACGACGTTCGCAGGGCTATTGCCTCTGATGTTCGAGCAAAGTCAAGGGTCGAAATTCATGATTCCTATGGCAATATCTCTGGGCTGGGGCGTAGTGTTCGCCACTGTTATCACGCTGATTTTAGTACCCATCAATACACTGATCCTTGACGATCTAAAGCGGGCTTTCCGTGCCTACTGGAGCTGGCAATTGAATCGGCCGAAAGAGATGGTGGTTGAGGGCGGAGCGTTAGCAGAGAAGCAATAGCGGCTGATGCGTGAAGAGTACAGGAACCAAATCTGGCTTCATTTTGCGGTACTAATATTTGGAACGACGGGAGTTATTGGAAAGCTGATTTCACTCGGCTCTTACCAACTGGTTTGGTATCGCCTGATTATCGCGATTGCGGCGCTAGGCTTCTTTCTGGCAGTTGTTCAGCACCAATTTAACTCCAGTGGCCGTTCAATTGGAAAAATGCTCGGAGTGGGAGTTATATTGGCGGCCCATTGGGTCACGTTTTTTGAGGCAATTAAGCAGTCGAATGTATCCGTTAGCTTGGTGTGTTTTTCGAGCTCAACCTTGTTTGTGTCTTTCATTGAGCCTTTCTACTACAAGCGAAAAGTAGCCTGGCATGAACCCATTCTTGGTGTATTCATCGTTCTAGGCCTCTATTTTGTTTTTCGTGCCGAATTTAAGTATGTTGCAGGAATGCAGTTGAGCATTCTATCTGCTTTCCTCGCTGCCTGGTTTACCGTCCTAAACGGTTTACTGGTGAGGGGGAGTGACGCTAGAACCATTACCTTCTTCGAATTGCTCGGGGCCTTGGCGATCTTGAGCCTTTTTCTGGCAGTTACCAATAGGTTCGAAGTTTCTCAGCTAAGGCCTCTCCTGAGCGATCTTGGCTGGCTCCTGATTTTGGGGACGGTGTGTACGGCGTTCTCGTTCGTGTTGAGCATACAACTGGTGAAGAAGATATCTCCGTTCTCCTTTGTGATGGCCGTCAACTTGGAGCCTATTTATGCCATATTGCTGGCCCTATTGATTTGGCCGGATAGCGAGACTATGTCCGAAGGATTCTATCTAGGGGCGGGAATGGTCGTTTTAGCGATATTTCTTAATTCCTATTTTCAAAAGCGAAGGAACGGTTTCATTGGCGGCGTAGTTGACAGAGGCCGCTGAACCGATTTGATCGGACGCACGATATGGCTCGGGGAACACATGACAGCATAGAGGACGACCGGAATAGTTCGATTCTTGTATACGTAAATGGAGAGATGGTTCCGCGAAATGAAGCGAAGATTTCAGTCTTCGATAGTGGATACCTCGTCGGCGACGGAGTTTGGGAGGGTTTGAGGCTACACCATGGTGTTTTTGTTTTTCTCGAGGACCACCTGAAGCGGCTCTTCGAAGGTGCTCGTATGATTTTTATGGATATGGGCGAGACAATTGAGTCTCTGAAAGAGAAGCTCCAAGCGGCGATAGCTGCCAATGGCATGGAGGATGGCGTCCACGTTCGGCTAATGGTGACGCGGGGGAACAAGAAAACGCCTTCCCAGGATCCTCGTCTGACGGTGACCCCGCCGAACATTGTCATTATTCCTGAATACAAAGAGGCCAGCCCGGAGACGAAACGATCCGGGGTTCGGCTGTTCACCTCCGCCATCCGAAGAGGTTCGCCCGACTACCTGGACCCGCGGCTGAACTGTCACAGCAAGTTGCACGAGGTGATCGCCCTCAGCCAGGCGATCGGCGCGGGAGCCGACGAAGCCCTGATGCTGGATGTGAACGGGTTCGTGTCTACCTGCAATGCGACCAATTTCTTCATTGTTAGAAATGGTGAGGTTTGGACCTCGACGGGAAACTACTGCATGAACGGAGTGACCCGGTCTAAGGTAATCTCTGTTTGTGAGAAAGAGGGGATAACGGTACGTCAGAAGGACTTTTCGCTCGTGGATGTGTATAGTGCCGATGAGGCGTTTGTCACAGGAACGTTCGGTGGGCTCATTCCGGTAGTCGAAGTCGATCGGCAGCGTCTACCAGACCAAGCGATTCCAGGAGAGATGACCCTGCGCTTTACCGAGTTGTATGATCGGGAGATCGCTCAGTATATAGAGAAGGCTAAGAGATGAATGCCTGCGTCACAAAGCGGCTTTCAATTTGGTCAGGGCCGCGAAACGTATCGACAGCTTTGATGTACTCCTTTGCCCAGAGATCAGATACGCGAGTTTTCGATGAACCCTTGTACGCCCACTATCTTTCGAACCAGGTGGATCGGCCGACTCATCCGGGCGAAGCGGATATTCTGCGGGCTCAAGACAACAATGGTCAGAGGGTCGTCGAGGACGTATTGCTAGGGGAGTTTGGGAAGCCGGTTCTCTTTTTTAAAAACATGGCCCATCACTTGGTGGATCTCGATTGGGGTTTCCTGAACTGCTTGACGAATGTGCTTCTAACGCGTGAGCCGTGCGACATGCTGCACTCCTATTCGAAGACGATCCCGGAATTCGGTTTGGCGGACACGGGTTACGATAAACTGAAGCGAATCGCCGATGGAA